>NZ_JBIAXP010000032.1:0-127640 GCF_042896795.1 Kitasatospora sp. NPDC001261 | reverse complement strand
TTCCCTCGTACTTCGTGACTCGACATCTCGAAGCATGGGGAACGGCCGCGTCGCATGCTCCCCGATCCCGGAGATCTCAGCAGGTCGAGTGACCCTCGAGGTTAAACAACAAGCTGAGAGCGGGTCGGGTGGGGCCTGATGTGCTGTCGGCGCTCGGTATGGCCGGGTTGTGGTGGCGGAGTGGGAAGTCGGGGCCGTCGGCCTTTTGGTGGTGCGGGGGTCAGGGGGCGATGGCTTCGAGGGTGGTGCGGAGGTGGGTGAGGACGGTGGGGAGGGTGGGGAGTGGGGGTGTGGCGAGGGCGAGGCGGAGGGCGTTGGGGTGGTGGGGGGTGGTGGCGAAGGCGTCGGCGGTGGAGATCAGGATGCCTTCGGCGGCCAGGGCGGCGGCTGCGTGGTCGGGGCGCTGGTGGGGTTCGAGGGTGAGCCAGAGGATGTAGGAGGTGGGGTGGGCGGTGGTGGTCAGGCCGGTCAGGGCGGTGCGGGCGATGGACTGGCGGGCGGCGGCGTCGGTGCGGCGTTCCTGTTCCAGCCGGGCGACCGTGCCGTCGGTGAGCCAGCCGGTGGCGAGGGCGGTGATCAGGCCGGGGGCGCCCCAGGCCGCCGCGCGCAGGCTGGTGGTGGCGGCCCGGAGCAGGTGGTCGGGCAGGACGGCGAAGCCGAACCGCAGGCCCGGTGCCACGCTCTTGGAGAGGCCGGCCAGGTAGCAGGTGCGTTCGGGGGCGAGGGCGTGCAGGGGCGGGGGCGGGGCGGCCTCCAGGAAGGCGTAGGTGCCGTCCTCGATGAGGGTGAGGCCGTGGTCGGCGGCGAGCCGGACGAGGCGTTCGCGCTGTGCCGGGGCGAGCACCCAGCCGAGCGGGTTGTGGACGGTCGGCTGGGTGTACACCGCCCGTACCGGCCGGGTGCGGCAGAGCCGGTCGAGTGCGTCGAGGTCCGGGCCGTCGGCGGTGACCGGGACGGGCGCCAGGTCCAGTCCGTGGGCGGCGGCGAGCAGTTTGATGCCCGGGTAGCCGAGCGCGTCCACGGCGAGGACGTCCCCGGGGCGGGTGAGCGTACGCAGGACGCAGTCCAGGGCCTGTTGCGCCCCGCTGGTGAGCAGGACGTTCTCGGGTGCGGTGTCGATCCCGCGGTCCAGCAGGTGGGTGGCCACCGCGGCCCGGTCGTGCCGGTGGCCGCCCGGCGGGTGCTGGCGCAGCAGGGCCTCGGCGTCGCCCGAGGAGGCGAGCGCGCGCAGGGCCTGCCGCAGCTGGTCGCCCTGCCCGGGGGAGAGCGGCTGGTTGAAGGAGAGGTCGGCCACCCGGGGCACCGGGAGCGCGCGGGAGGGTTCGAGGCCGTCGTAGCCGGAGCGCAGCCGGACGAAGGTGCCGCGGCCCTGCTCGCCCACCACCAGCCCGGCGGCGGCGAGTTCGGCGTACACCCGGGTGGCGGTAGCGAGGGCGATCCGCCGCTCGCGGGCGAGGGTGCGGTGGGTCGGCAGCCGGGTGCCGGCCGGGAGCGCGCCGGAGCGGATGGCGGTCGCGTACTCGTCGACGATGGCCTTGTAGGAGGGCGGTCGCACGGGTCACCTGCCCTTCCGGGGAGTGGACGGTCCGGGCACGGGCGTGCACAGGCGTGGACGGGTGCGTACCGGAGTGTATCCAGGACAATAAGTGGATTGTCCTGGGCCGGTGTTCCTAGCCTCGTCACATCCAGCAGCGAGGCCAGGAACGGAGCACGCGCCCATGACCATCCGCAGCGAGCGGGACCGGCACGTCGTCACCCTCACCATCGACCGGGAGAAGAAGCTCAACGCCCTCGACTACCCGACGATCGACGCGCTGCTCGCCGAGCTCGACCGGATCGACGCCGACGACACCGTCCGCGCCGTGATCCTCACCGGCGCCGGCGGGCGGGCGTTCAGCGCGGGTGCCGACATCCCGTCGCTGGCGGCCAGCATCGCGGGCGGGCCCGAGCGGGCGCTGCGCGAGTTCGTCCGGCGCGGGCACACCCTCACCCGGCGGATCGAGGAGTTCCCCAAGCCGGTCATCGTGGCCGTCAACGGCCTTGCCTTCGGCGGTGGTTGCGAGATCACCGAGGCCGCCCCGCTGGCCGTCGCGGCCGAGCACGCGACCTTCGCGAAGCCCGAGATCTCGCTCGGCTTCCCGCCGCCCTTCGGCGGCTCGCAGCGGCTGCCCCGGCACGTGGGCCGCAAGCGCGGCCTGGAGATGATCCTCACCGGTGACCCTGTCCCGGCCGCCCGCGCCGTCGAGATCGGCCTGGTCAACTCGGTCGTCCCGGCGGACGAACTGATGGACACCGCACGGGATCTGGCCGAGCGGATCATCCGGCACGCGCCGACCGCCGTGGCCGCCTGCCTGCGGGCGGTGACCCGGGGCATCAACCTGCCGATCGACGAGGGACTCGCGGTGGAAGCGGCGGCCTTCGCGGCGACCGTGCCGACGGACGGTGTACGGGACGGGATCCGGCGCTTCCTGGACCGCTCGTCCTCCGGTGGCAGCTCGTCCTCCGGTGCGGAATCCTGAGGCGGTACCGGAAAGTTGTTGTCGGCGGGCGACCGGGGGCTGATCATGGCGGGATGTCGGATCTACTCGCCCGTGTGACCGCCTTCCGCGCCGCCTTCGCCCGCCGCCAGGCGGCGGAGACCGTCGAACTGCCGGAGTTCCCCGGGGTGTTCGCCGTCCGGGACGCGGCGTTCGGTCAATCGGAGGAGCACAACCAGCTGATCGTCGAGGGTCCGGGCACCGACCCGGCGGTGCTGCCCGAGCTGGCCGCCCGGTGGCTGGGGCGCCGCCACCGCTACCGCGTCACGGTGCTGGACCCGGAGTCGGGCGAGCGGGCCGCCCCGGTGCTGGCGGCGGCGGGGTGGGAGCGGGAGGGCGTGGTGGTCCTGGCCCGGTCGACGCTCGGCTGCCGGCGGCCCGAACCGGCCGCACTCCCCGTCGAGTTGGCCGAGGTGCGGGCGGCGGTGCTGCGCCAGCAGCGGGAGTGGATCGAGGACGAGGAGCTCGCCCGGCAGCTCACCGACCGCCGTTCCGCCCGGCTGCGCGGTGCCGAGCGGGTGCACTTCCTGGCCGCTCGGACGCCGGCCGGCGAGGTCGCGGCCTGGAGCGACCTCTATCTCGAACCGGCCGTCGGGCTGGGCCAGTTGGAGGACCTGGTGACCGGTTCGCGGTACCGCGGTGCGGGGCACGGCGACACCCTGCTGGCGACCGGCCTGGCGCTGGCGGCCGAGGCCGGTGTCCCGCAGCTGTTCCTGCTCGCGGACGCGGTGGACTGGCCGCGTGAGTGGTACGGCCGCCGGGGTTTCGAGGAGATCGGGCGCGGTCACGCCTTCTACGGTCGGTGACGGTCGGGGCGCGGGGCGGTGGCACGGTCTGCTCCACCGGCCGGAGCTGCCAAGGCAGTTGCGCTGCGAGGCGGCGCACGCCGTGCGGGCGGGGGACCGCGTGCGCGGCCTGCTGGACGTCCTGCCGGAGGACTTCGCCCCGCTGCGGACAGCGAGCTCCGGGTAACGGGCGGGGGCGGGGCGCGACGGGGTCAGGCCGTCCCCGGATCGACGGCCGGCCGGGCTTCGCGGCCGCAGTGGGCGGCGACGGTGTCGGCGAAGGCGCGGGCGAGCGGGCCGAGGTTCTCCCAGTCCCGGACGGCCCACCCGGCGGTGAGGGCGGGCAGGTCGGGCAGCGGGAGCAGCCGCAGACCGGGGTGGCCGGGGCCCTGCCACTGGGGGAGGGCCGGGACGACGGCGTGGCCGAGGCCGAGTTCGGCGAGCAGGATCGCGGTGTCCCAGTCCGCGACGCTGGTGTCGAAGACCGGCCGGATGCCCGACTTCCCCAGCCAGGACTCGACCTGGGAGCGGGAGACGGAGTTCTGCGGGAGTCCGATCAGCCGGGCGTCCTGGAGGTCGGCGGGCGAGATCCTGGCCCGGGCGGCGAGCGGGTCGCCCGCCGTGACGGCGAGCACCCAGGGCAGGTCGACCACCGGCTGCTGGTCGATGCCCCGGGCCGGGGCGCCGAGGGTGATCCAGGCGAGGTCGACCCGGCCGGCGTTGAGCGACTCCAGGCAGCTGCGGCTGGAGACCTCGGTCTGGAACTCCAGGCTGACCCGGGGGAAGCGCCGCCGGAAGTCCACCACGGCCGCGGACATGAAGTGCCGGATGCTGGTGGCCCCGGTGGTGATCCGTACGGATCCGCCCTCGCCGCGCGAGAGTTCGGCGATCCGGTGCAGCGCGTGGTCGATGCCGCCGAGGCCGGTGGCGACCGCCGTGCGCAGCAGGCTGCCCGCCGCGGTGGGGACGACCCCGCGCGGGTGGCGCTCGATCAGGGCGAGGCCGACCTCCCGTTCGAGCCGCTTCACGTGCTGGCTGACGGCGGACTGGGTGCAGTTCAGCTCGCGGGCGACGGCGCTGAGCGAGCCGGCCCGGCAGACCGCGGCGAAGACGCGGAGGTCGTCAATGGTCACAGAGACCCAAGGTATCGCTTGGAGGGGTCCCAGTAAATCGGTGGATTGACTTGGGTGTTGCGCGGGATCGATCATCGGACCAGGGCCCAGGGCGGCAACCCGCCCGCGGCTCCCGTCGGCGTTCCGGACGCTGTGGCGGGAGCGGCGGGCGGGTGTCGACCCGCATCTGTTCGAGAGCAGTTCTCTACAAGAGCGGTGATGTACGACGGAGGGGCGGCGCGCCGATGCTCGGGGTGCGTCGTGCCGGGGGCGCTCGCCTCGGTATGGGCGGAGCGGGTGTCCGTACCGGGTGGAACGGATGACGGCCGGGTCATCCGATCGGATGACCCGGCCGTCGGCGTTCGGCGGGAGAGTGGAGAGCCGGTCAGTACGGCGCGGCCGTCACCAGGACACCGGGTAGCGGACCGGGTGCCCGCCGATCCGGCCGGGCAGCAGGCCGATCACGACCAGCAGCCCGGTGGCCAGGACGAGCAGCGGGAGGAAGGGCACGGGGTGCGGCGCCTGCAGGACCACGATCACGGCGGTGGCCGCGGCCGGGGAGTGCGAGAGGTGGGTGAGCATCATCGCGCCGAGCGAGAGCCCGGCGGCGACGGCCGCGCCCCAGGTGGTGCTGCCGGTGACGGCGAGGACGGCGAAGCCGATCAGGGCCGACATCAGGTGCCCGCCGACCAGGTTGCGCGGCTGCGAGATCGGCAGCCCGGGCGCGCCGTGCACCAGTGCGGCGCTGGCGGCCAGGGGCGGGATCAGCAGTGGCTGGTCGAGCAGTACCCCCACCCCGACCAGCAGGAGCAGGGCGCCGATGGCGAAGACGGTGGCCCGCAGGGCGTGCAGCGGGTGCCGTCCGGGCGTGGCGGCGGGCGGTGGTGTGGACATGCGTGAGCTACTCCGGACGAGGGACGGGGACCCGGAGATGATAAACAGACTGTTGAATGAAAGGTAGGACGTTTTGCCTGTCGGGCACATTCCGTCCAGGGGGCAGGACCACCTGGGGAACCAGAGCGAGCCGGGTATCCAGAGCGAGCCGCGGAACCAGAGCGAGAGAGAGCAGCCCATGACCACGCCTTCCGTCACCGTCTTCCGGGACGTCCGCCCGTACGGTGCCGACCGGGCCGTCGACCTGATCGTCGTGGACGGCCTGCTGGCCGAGCGGGTGCCGGCCGGGGCGGTGCCGGAGGTGGTCGAGGGCGGCGGCCGGATCGCCCTGCCCACCCTGGTGGACGCGCACATCCACCCGGACAAGACGGCCTGGGGTGAGCCCTGGTACAGCCGGCGCCCGGCCGGCTCGCTGCCCGAGTACGTGCAGGGCGACGTCGACCTCCACCGGCACCAGCGCACCCCGCTCGCCGAGCGTGCCCACCGGCTGCTGAGCCACGCCGTGACGCGCGGCACCCGCGCCGTGCGGGCCCACGTGGACGTGGCGCCCGCGTACGGGCTGGCCGGGGTGACCGGGCTCGCCGAGGCGCGCGAGCGGCTGGCCGGCGCGCTGGACGTCCAGCTGGTGGCCTTCCCGCAGCACGGGGTCCGGCGGACGCCCGGCGCGGGCGCGCTGCTCGCGGAGGCGGCGGCCAGCGGGTTGGTCGACGCCATCGGCGGGATCGACCCGGCGGGCTTCGACGCCGTCCCGGCCGAGGGCCCGGACGGCGAGGGGCCCGCCCAGCTGGAGCTGCTGTTCGGCCTGGCCGAACAGCACGGACTGCGCCTCGACATCCACCTGCACGACCGGGGCGAGCGCGGCCTCGGCCCGCTGCGCGAGATCGCCGCGCGGACCAGGGCGGCCGGACTGGCCGGGCGGGTGGTCGTCAGCCACGCCTTCTGTGTCCCGGAGCTGGCGGGCGCCCAGCTCGCCGACCTCGCCGCCGAGCTGGCCGAGTCCGGCGTCGGCCTCACCACCGTGGCGCCCTCGGCCCACCAGGTGCTGCCGTTCCGCGAGCTGCGGGCGCACGGGGTGCGGGTCGGGCTCGGCTCGGACGGCGTGCGCGACTCGTGGAGCCCGTACGGCAACGCCGACCCGCTGCACCGCGCCCACCTGCTCGGCTGGACCACCGACGCCCGCACCGACGAGCAGCTGGCCGACTGCTTCGCCCTGGCGGCCGACGGCGGCGCCGAACTGCTGGACCTGCCGGCCGTGACCCTGGAGCCGGGCTCGCCCGCCGACTTCATGCTGGTGACGGGCGAGTGCCTGCCGCAGGTGGTGATCGACCTGCCGGCGCGTGAGCTGGTGGTCCGCGCGGGCCGGGTGGTGGCGCGGGACGGGCGGTTCACGGGCTGACGGGCGTCCGGCGGCCGGCGAGGGCCTCCCCGTCGGTGGTGCGGTCGGCGGGCGCCTCCCCGTCGACCGTGCGGCCGTGCGTTGTGCGGCCCGTGCCGACGGAGAGGCGCTCCGGCGACGATGCTCAGAGGGTGCGGGCCGCGCTGGTCTCGTGGAGGTGGACCAGCGCGTCGTAGGCCGTGCCGATCGCGAGGCGCGGCAGCGGGTCGCTGCGGAACTCCGTCCCGGCGTCGTAGGTCGGGCGGGCGGTGTTCAGCCAGGACCGGGTGGCCGGCGGGGCGGAGCGCAGGTCGACGTAGTAGTCGCGGTAGCGGACCCGGTCGAGGGGGTACTCGTTCATGTCCGCGGTGGCCGGCGGGACGGTGACCGTCTTCCAGGCGGCGGCGAACGGGTCGTCCTTGGTGAGGAAGGAGCCGCGGTCGAAGGTGAAGCCGACGGCGAGGTAGTCCGCGCCGAGGGCGTCGCGCAGGTACGAGCCCTGGGTCTTGGGGTAGAGCTCGGGGTCGCTGCTCTGGTAGCCGACGTGGCCGTTGTGCGCGGACAGCAGCACCTTCCCGCCGGTGCGGCGCTGCCACCAGAGGGTGTTGTCGGTCATGGCGCGGTCGCGGAGGTTCTGCATCGCGGCCACCTCGCTGTTGTCCTCGAGGTTCATGGCGGTGAAGGTGAAGGTCTGGGCGATGCTCCGGGCGTTCTGCACCGCCCAGTCGTACGCCTCGCCGCCCTCGCCCCTGGCCGCAGTGACCAGCTCCAGGGTCTGCTGCGCCACGGCGGCGTTCTGCCGCCGCTCGGCGAGCGGGCGCGTGGTGATGTAGCCGATGGCGTCGTCGAACGGGCGCAGCCCGGCGTACAGCTGCTCCAGGCGCGGCAGCGACGCGGGGGCGGCCTCGCGGACGTAGGAGGTCACCCGGTCGAAGAGCTGGTCGCCGATGGCGGGGAAGTCCAGGTCGTCGCCGACGAAGTGGACCGGGTGCTGCGGGTGTTCGCGGTTGTGGTCGCGCATCCAGTCGATCAGGTCGGCGAACTCCTGGCGCTCCCACGGGGACTTGCCCATCGTCTCCTTGACCAGCTGCCGGGCGTCGCCGCCGGTGCGGCCCTGGACGTAGTCGTCGATCCGCAGACCGGAGGACCAACTCGTCTCCAGGGCGAAGGCGGTGAAGCCCTTCTCCTCGACCAGGTAGCGCAGGACCCGCTGCTTCATGGTGAAGAACTCGTGGGCGCCGTGCGTGGCCTCGCCGAGCCCCACCACCTTGGCGTCGCCGATCATCGCGCCGAGCGGACGCAGGTCGGTGCTCCGGCCCCCGGGGTCGGTGGACCGCAGCGGGTGGGCGAGGCCGTTCAGTTCGCGGACCACGGTGGATATCTGACTGTTCGTCACCTTGTCGGTGCCGGGCTGGTCCGCGTGTGCCGCCGGGGCGAGCAGGGCGGTGGTCGCGACGGCCGCCGTGGCGGCCAGCAGGGCGCGTCGACCGATGGGCTTGCCGTGCTTCTCGCTGCGTACGGTCACTTCGGGGGCTCCTCAAATTCGTCGAACCGTCAACCCGTCGGAACGGCCACGGTGGTTCGAGTGGTTCGCCGGCGAACGTGCCGGTCAATGAATAGTCGATCACCGGGGGGCTTCGGCGCGCTGAGGAGTGCCGCCGGATCGACCAGGGGGATAACCCCCGGGCGGCCCCGGCACACCCGTGCGCGGGGGTGTGCCGGGGCCGGTGCCGGGTGAGGGTTCAGAGCGTGGCGGAGCGGTGGGTCGGTCGGCCGTCCAGGACAGTCAACAGGACGGGGAGGTCCGCCAGTTCGGTCGCCGGGGTGGTGAGCGGGTCGGCGGCGAACACGGTGAGGTCCGCGCGGTGGCCGACGGTGATCCGGCCCGCCAGCTGCTCCTCGCCGGCCGCGTGGGCGGCGTTGGCGGTCATCGCCAGCAGGGCCTCCAGGGCAGTGAGCGCCTGGCCGGGGTTGTGCGGGGCCTGGCTCAGGTCGCGGGTGGGGCGGCGGTGGCGGGCGCCCGCCATGACGCCCAGCGGCGGGTAGGGGGCGATCGGCCAGTCCGAACCGAGGACGACCGTGGCGCCCGCGTCCCAGAGGTCCCGGCAGCGCCAGGCGCGGTCGGCCCGCTCCTCGCCGAGGCGGCGGGACCAGTTGTCGGTGTGGTCGGCCCGGGTGAAGTCGCAGCAGTGGGTGGGCTGCATGGAGGCGACCACGCCCAGCTCGGCGAAGCGCCGAACCACCGCGTCCGGAACGGTCTCGATGTGCTCGATCCGGTGGCGGACGGGGGATGCCCCGTGCGTCGTCCCCCCGTCCGCCGCCGCCCCGATCGAGTCCAGGGCGTGCCGTACGGCGGCGTCGCCGATCGCGTGGGTGGCGGTCGGCACCCCGGCCTGGTGCAGCTCCCGGACGACGCGGGTGTAGTGCGCCGGATCCGGCCAGAAGGCGTGGGTGGACTCGCCGTGGCAGTCCGGGTGCTCCAGCCAGGCCGTGCCGTTGTCGATCGTGCCGTCCATGAACAGCTTCACGCCGTCCACCCGCCAGAGCCGACCGCCCCGGCCCTGCTGCCCGATCAGCGCCCGCAGCCCGTCCGCGTCCACACCGGGCTGGCACCAGGGGGCGACGCGCAGCCGCAGCGGCAACTCGCCGGCCTCGTCCAGCTCGGTGTAGAGGTCGAGGCTGTCGCCGTTGGCGTCCATCGCGTGGCCGCCGGTGAGGCCGGCGGCGGCCATGGCGCGCAGCGCGGCGGCCAGGCGGTCGCGGCGCTCGGCGCGGGTGGGCTGCGGGGCGGCGCGCTCGACCAGCTCGCAGGCGGCGTCCTCCAGCAGCAGGCCGGTGGGGCGGCCCTCGGCGTCGCAGACCACCTCGGCAGCCTGGTCGAAGCGGCGCGGGCCGTCCACGCCGGCCAGCTCCAGGGCGCGCGGGCTGGCGAGCATGGAGTGGGCGTCGAAGAGCTGGAGCAGCGCCGGGACGCCGTCCAGGACGGGCGCGAGGGCGGCGGACTCCACCGGGCGGTCACCGAAGACGTTCGGGTCCAGGCCCCAGGCGTGCAGCCAGGCGCCGGGGGCGAGGCGTCCGGCCTCGGCGGCGAGGGCGGCGCGGACGCCGGCCAGGTCGGTGCAGCCGGAGAGGTCCAGGCCCTGGGTGAGCTCGGCGCCGGTGACCGGGTGCAGGTGGCCGTCCACCAGGCCGGGGGTGACCACGGCGCCCTTGAGGTCGATCACCGTGGTCGCGGGGTCGGCGAGTTCGCGGACGGTGCGGTCGTCGCCGAGGGCGGCGATCCGGCCGTCCACGACGGCGAGGGCGGTCTGCGGGAGGAAGCCGCCGGAGGCGGGGTCGAGCAGACGGGCGGAGAGGAGGACCAGGGAGGTGCGCACTTCGACTCCAGTGGTGCTTCGGGGTGGGGGGCGTGGTGTCGGCGGGGCTTGAGGGGATTGGGAGAGCTGGGGAGTTGGGGGGCTGGGGTGGCGGTCAGGGCTGCTCGGGGGCGGGGGTCTCGGGTGCGTCCGCCGGGTCCGCAGAGGCCAGTGCGCCGTCGGTCAGGCCCAGTTCGCGTTCGGCGGTGGCGGCGGCGAGCCGGGTGGCGGCGTACGGGTCTTTGCGCAGGCCGGTGTTGGCGTGGACGGCCAGGCCGTCGATCACGACGAGGATGTGGACGGCGGTCAACACCGGGTCGGTGGTGCGGAATTCGCCCTGCTCGACCCCGGCGGCGATGACGTCGCCGAGCCGGCCGCGCCAGTCCGCCTCCTGGTCGAGCACGCGGTCGCGCAGGACGGGGCGGTAGCGGCTGAGGTGGCGGGCGTTGAGCCAGAGCCGGCTCACGTCGTCGTAGGACGGGCCGGTGGTGCGGGCGAAGAAGCGGGCCAGGTGCCGCAACGGGGACCCGTCCCGCGGGTCGGCGGGCAGCAGCGCCTCCAGTTCGGCGGTCGCGGCGCTGCCGAAGGCCTCGGCGACGAGGTCCTCCACGGCGGGGAAGTAGTGGCTGATCAGGCCGGGGCGGACGTCCAGTTGGTCGGCGATCCGGCGCAGGGTGATGCACTCCAGGCCCTCGGTGAGGGCGACCTCGGCCGCGGCGCCGACGATCTCCGCCCGACGGTCCTCGGGGGACTTGCGAACCCTTTTGCGCTGAACGCTTGACGTCATGGGGCGGATGCTATTGAGTGTGCGACCAATAAGCAAGCAGGTGGGCACGACACCCCCACGGAGGGCCCCCGCATGACGTCCACGCTCCCGGACCACCCCCACACCTCGCCGGACCACCCGGACCACCCGGACCACCCGGACCACCCGGACCACCCGGACCACCCGGACCACCCGGACCACCCGGACCACTCGGCGCACCCCGCCGCCCCGCCCCAGCGGGAACCGGGCGGCCGGGTCGAGGTCCACGGCATCGACCACATCCCCGAGACCGAGCGGCGCGGTCGCGCCCGCGAACTCTTCCCCGTCTGGGCGGCCGCCAGCGTCAACTACCTCAACCTGGTGGTCGGCGGCGCCCTGGTCCTGAGCGGCCTCGGCCTCTGGCAGGCCTTCGCCGTGGTCGTCCTCGGCAATCTGTTCTGGCTGGGCACCGGCCTGCTCGCGGTCTCCGGACCGGCTGCCGGCGCGCCCAGCGAGGTGATCACCCGCGCCATGTACGGCATCCGGGGCAACCGGGTGAACAACGCGGTCACCGGCTGGATGATCTCCGTCTGCTACTTCGCGCTGAACCTCGCCGCGGCCGCCGTCGCCGCCTTCTCGCTAGCCGAGGAGGCGGGGATCACCCCGACCACTCCGATCAAGATCGCCATCGTGATCGTGATCGTCGTACTCACCCTCACCATCAGCGTCTACGGGCACGCCGTGATCGTCCGGCTCTACCTGCCGATCACCCTCGCCCTCACCGCCGCCTTCGCCGTGGTCGGCTACGCGATCGTCACCCACGCCGACCCCGGCTGGACCCAGCCCGAACCCCTCACCGGCGGCCGACTCTGGGCGGCCGTCCTGGCCGGCGTCACCCTGATCGCCTCCGGCCCGCTCTCCTACACCACCAGCGCGGACTTCTCCCGCTACCTGCCCGCGACCACCGCCCCGCGCGCCGTCCTCGGCTGGACCGCCCTCGGCGGCTTCCTGCCCAGCGTGGTGGTCGGCGGCCTCGGCGTGCTCGGCGCCACCGCCGTCGACATGACCGACCCGCAGGCCGCCCTCCGGCAGATCCTGCCCGGCTGGTTCAACCCGGTCTTCCTGCTCTCCCTGGTGGTCGGCACCATCGCGGTCAACGCCCTCACCGCCTACAGCGCGGGCCTCGCCCTCCAAGCCGTCGGCATCCGCATCCGCCGCACCCGCAGCGTGCTGCTCGACGGCGCGGTCGCCGTCTCGCTCACGCTGTACGCCCTCCTGGTCTCCAACTTCCTCGACACCGTCAGCAACGTGCTCCAGCTGACCGTCGTCCTCCTCGGCCCCAGCACCGCCGTCTACGCCACCGACATCCTGCTCCGCCGCAACCGCTACGACGGCCGCGCCCTCGGCGACGAACGCCCCGGCAGCCCCTTCTGGTACCGCGCCGGCGTCAACCCCGCCGGCGCCATCGCCCTCACGGGCGGCGTCACAGCCGCAGCCCTCGGCGTGGACACCCTCTACACCGGCCCACTGGCCGCCCTGGCCGGGGCGGACGTCGCGCTGCCGGCGGGCATGGCGGTGGCGGCGGTCCTGTACGCCGTGCTGATGCCTCGCCGGCGGGGGTGACGCCGGTCCGGCCGCGTGCGCGCCGCAGGGCGGGTGGGAGTGCTTCCACCGCCCGGGCGGCCGGGCTGGCCGGGTTGGTGGGTGACCTGCCCGTGGCGGCCAGCTGTGGGCCGGGCGGTTGGTCGTGGGTCGGGCAGCCGATTCGGTGCCTGTCGCTCGCGGCGAGTGAGGTTCGCGCTGGGGGCGTAGGCGGTTCTGTGGCTGGGCCGGGTGGGGGAGACCTCGCGCTTCCAGTAGGCGTGGTGGTGGCGGATCTGTACGCCGGGCCGCCGTTTCCGCGTCGGTTGGCCGACCGGCCAGGGTGGACCTCGCGCTGCGGGTGGGCATGGTGACGGCGGTGGTGGTTCAGCACGCCGTGCTGATGCGTCGTTGGTGGGTGTGACGCCGGTCGGGGCTGCTGGTCGTGGCCCGGCTGCGCTGCCACGGGGCGGGTTGGGTGGTGATTCCGCCGGCTCGGGGGCCGGGGCTGCCCTGTTTGCGGTCGGCCCTGAGCCGGGCGGTTGGGGGCAGTCGGTTCGGTGCTGTTGCTCGCGGCGAGTGAGGTTCGCACTGGGGCGTGGGTGGTTCTGTGGTCGCGCTGGTCGGGGCGGACGTTGCGCTGCCGGTGGGCGGGGTGGTGGCGGTCCTGGATGCGGTGCTGATGCGTCGTTGGCGGGGGTGACGCCAGTTGGGGCTGCTGGCCGTGGGTTGGCTGTCCCGCCGCCGGGCGGGTGGGAGTGGGGGTGCGGTGGTGTTTCCGCCGGCTCGCTGGCCAGGCTGGCCGGGTTGGTGGGTGACCTGACCGTGGTGGCTGGCCCTGGGCCGAGCGGTTGGTCGTGGGTCGGACAGTCGGTTCGGCGCTTGTCGCTGGCGGCGAGTGAGGTCTGCGCTGGGGCGTGGGTGGTTCTGTGGCTGGGCCGGGCGGCGGGGGGGGGGGGGGGGGGACCTGGTGCTGCCGGTGGGCACGGTGGCGGCGGCGGGTCGTACGCGGGGCCGCCGTTTTGCGCGACGACCGACCGGCCGGGGGTCCGGCGTCTCCGGGACGGGGCCCGGGGCTGGGCGGCCCGGCTGAGGAGCCGCCAGGAACGCAGGCTCGTCCAGGACAGGCGTGTTGGGGTGGGCTGCCCTGGTCAGGAGGTCTGCTGTGGGCGCCTCGGCACGCCAGTGGGGAAGAGCTGGGTGTGTGTGGCTGGGGTGAGTTCCGGGGTCTTGGGGGAGGGGTCCTGGGCGGGCGGGTCGAGTGTGGGGCCGTCTGGAACAGGCGTGTTGGGATGGGCTGACCGGGCAGGTGGCCCCTGTGCGGACGGCCCGGGCGTGTGAGGTCTGGGGAGGTTGCCGATGGTGGGTGGCCCGGAGTGGGCGCTTCGTGACGGTGACTGCGGTGGGTGTTCCGGAGCTGACACCACTGGGGTATACGGCCACGCGGTCGGGGGCGGTGGCTCGCAGTGGGCTGCTCGGTGGTGGTGGTTCGGAGTGAGCGGCGCGTGGTAGGCGGCGGGTTCCGGGTGGGGATTGCTCCGGTGTGGCCGGTTCGGGGGAGTGAGTGGGACCGGGCGGCCAAAGAAAAAGGCGAGGAGAGTGAATCCCCTTGCCACTTTCAAGCTATACCGTGCCCCGGGGCTTGCGGCAAGGCCCCCGGCATGGCGCAGAATCCCGGCCGTAAGGCCATGACCTGCGGAAACGGGAGTCGTGAAATGCGTGTGTTGATGACGACCTGGGGGTCGCGCGGGGATGTCGAGCCGCTGGCGGGGCTGGCGGTGGCGCTGCGGGGGTTCGGTGCGGAGGTGCGGGTGTGCGCGCCGCCGGACGAGGAGTTCGCGGCGGTGCTGGGGCGGGCGGGGGTGCCGCTGGTGCCGCTCGGTCCGTCGGTGCGGTCGGTGGTGGCCGGCCCGAAGCCGCCGACGGCGGAGGACGCGTTCCGGCTCGCCCGTGAGCTGGTCGCCGTGCGGTTCGAGACGCTGACCGCCGCGGCCGAGGGCTGTGACCTGGTGCTGGCGACCGGCCTGATGCCGGCCGGTGCGCGGGACGTCGCCGAGAAGCTCGGCCTGCCCTACGTGTTGGCCTGCTTCCACATCCTCGGACTGCCCTCGCGGCACTCCCGGCCCGGCCGGCGGCCGGGCACGCCGTCCCCGGACGACGAGACCGACTACCGGAAGCTCTGGGAGCAGGACGCCCAGCGGGTGAACGCGCTGTACGGGGACGCGCTCAACAGCCACCGGGCGGCGATCGGCCTGCCGCCGGTGGAGAACGTCCGCGACCACGTCCTCACCGGACGGCCGTGGCTGGCGGCGGACCCGACGCTGTGCCCGTCGGAGGGCAGGACGGAACTCGACGTGGTGCAGACCGGCGCGTGGATCCTGCCCGACGACCGGCCGCTCCCGGCCGACCTGGAGGCGTTCCTGGCCGCCGGTGAACCGCCCGTGTACGTCGGCTTCGGCAGCATGGCCGCGCACGCCCCGGAGGACATCGCGAGGGTGGCCGTCGAAGCGGGCCGCGCGCACGGACGCCGGGTGCTCCTGGCCCACGGCTGGGCCGGGCTCGCCGCGGTCGACGAGCACGAGGACTGCCACGTCGTCGGCGAGGTGAACCAGCAGGCCATGTTCCGCCGGGTGGCCGCCGTCGTCCACCACGGTGGTGCGGGCACCACGACGACCGCGGCCATGGCGGGCGTGCCCCAGGTGGTCGTGCCCCGGATCGCCGACCAGCCGTACTGGGCCGGCCGGGTGGCCGAGTTGGGCATCGGCGCGGCCCATCTCGACCGCACGCCGACCGTCGACTCGCTCTCCGCCGCGCTCGCCACGGCCCTGGCGCCCGAGACCCGGGTACGGGCGGAGGCCGTGGCCGGCGGCATCCGCACCGACGGGGCGACGGTGGCCGCGAAGCTGCTGTTCGAGGCGGTGGGCAAGAAGGTACCGGCCGTGTCCCGGTGAGTGGCGGGGGAGGGGCGTATGCCGCCTTTTCCGGGTGAACGGCGAAGGGCACCAGGTGAGTTCGGCTCCGGTTCGGTCTCCTTCCAATCGATCAGGGGTGGTTGGCGATCCGGGCGCGGCTGGTTCGGGCGGCGATCCGGCGACCGGCGGCCGGGTGTCGGCCGGGTCGGTTAGGGTGCCCACGGGCGCGCCCGGTCACCGCAGGCCGCGCGCGAGGGGAGGGCGGCATGACCGACGGCACGCACGGGGGAGTGGGGCAGGACGGCGACGGTATCCAGTGGCTCCTGGAGATCGGTCGGCCGAGCACCGGCCGACCGGGCACCAGCCGGTCGTCAATGGGTGGGCCCGGCACGGACGGTGAGGTCGGCGGCGTCGTCTTCGCCCGGGGGATCACGCCCGCGGAGCTCGCCCACCGGATGGGTGCCGACCCGGCCACCGCGACCGAGCCGATCAGTGACACCGAGATCCGGGACCTGGACATCGACGTCTACCGCCCCGGCGACGACGGCGACGGCGTGATCCGGGTCGGCGCGTGCGCCGGCTGGTCGTTCGCGATCGAGTACGGCGACTCCACCGGCGGTGAGCTGCTCACCGAGATAGCGCGCGACGGAGCCGAGGTGGTGCACTTCCGTCCGATGCCGGAGCGGCGGCCGGCCCTGCTGGACTACGCCCGGGACGGTGCCGTGCTGTGCGGCTTCGGCCTCGGCGAGGAGCGCTGGCGCTGGGGCCAGGAGCCGGACCTGCTGGTGCCGGACCTCGTCGCCGCCGGAGTCCTGGAGGCCGACGGCGTGACCTCCTGCGACCCCGGGCGGGAGCCCGACGGGGCCGCCCGCCGCCGCACCCTCGGCGCCGTCGAGCGGCGCTTCGGACTGAGCCTGCCCCGGGACGCCTTCGGCGGGCTGCGCCTGCCGGCGTACGCGGTGCGGGGAACCCCGGGCATGGCGTTGTACTGAGGCGGTGCGCCGGCGAAACAGCAGGAAGAGGAAGAGGAAGGGCAGGAACGGGAGCAGCGGGAACGGGAACAGCGGGGACAGGGACGACAGAGTCAGGGCGGTCACGGGAGGCTCCTTCCCGGGCCCCATCGGCAGGGCCCCGATGGCCGTCATCCTTGCGTGCCGCCGGTCCGTCGCACATGTGCCGATCGGGAGGTTCCTGCTGCGCCGTTCCTGTCTCGACCCTGCCGATCGGCAGGGTCGAGACAGGAACGGCGACAGGGCCCGGGGGCGGAGAGAGACGTGCCCCGCCGCCGCGGAGAGGCCCCGCAGCCGGGCTGGGTCGGGCCGAGCCCGTCAGTCCGAGCCCGTCGGCCCGTCAGCCGGAGCCCGTCGGCCCACCGGCCCGGCACCCGTTCGGCCGGTGGCAGTCGGTACGGCGCACGCCCCCCGTCCGGGGGTCTCCGCAGGGCATCGGCGGTCCCCGGCCCCTAGGGTCTGTGGTGCGTCGGCGAACCGGGTGCCGCGCGCACGCAGGCCCGCCAGGCGTAGGCCGTCCCGCCGTGAGCCCTCCCGCCGTGCGCCGGGGTGTCCGGCAGGCCCGAGACCGCGCGCCGGGGTGCCCGGCCGACCGAGAGGTGGACCCGCCCCATGCACACCGTCGTCCGCGGCGCCGGAGCGCTCGGCCTGACCGTCCTGCTGCTCACCGCGGCCATCGGCTGCCAGGGCGACGGCTCCTCCGCCGCCGAGCCCGCGCCGACCTCCCCGACCTCCCCGACCTCCCCGGCCACCGGGGCGGCGGCAGCCACCGGCACCGCCACCGGACTGGCCGCCCAACAGCTGGACTGGCACGCCTGCCCCGCCCCCACCGGTGCCCAGGGCGACGGCACCGCGCCCGCCGCCGACTGGCAGTGCGCCACCCTCAAGACCCCGCTGGACCACGGCAAACCGGACGGCACGACGATCGGTCTCGCGGTGATCCGCAGCCGGGCCAAGGACGAGCAGCACCGGATCGGCTCGCTGCTGTTCAACTTCGGCGGCCCCGGCGCCTCCGGCGTGGCCACCCTGCCGGCCCTGGCCGCGACCTACTCCTCCCTCAACTCCCGCTACGACCTGGTGAGTTTCGACCCGCGCGGGGTCGGCGCCAGTGACGGGGTGACGTGTCTGGACGACCGGGCGATGGATGCCGCCACCGCCGCCGACAGCACCCCCGACACCCCCGACGCGGTGAAGGCCCTGGACGACGGCAACGCCCGCTTCGTCGCCGCCTGCGAGCACAACTCCGGCGCGGTGCTGCCGTACGTGGACACCGAGAGCGCCGCGCGCGACATGGACCTGATGCGGCAGGTGCTGGGCGACCCGAAGCTCTCCTACTTCGGCATCAGCTACGGCACCCAGCTCGGCGGCGTCTACGCGCACCTGTTCCCGCAGCAGGTCGGCCGGATGGTGCTGGACTCGGTGGTCGACCCCACCAAGGACCCGCAGCAGGCCGCGCTCGGCCAGGCCCAGGGCTTCCAACTCGCCCTCGACGACTTCATGAAGGCCTGCGCCGCCCAGGTCGGGGCCGCCTGCCCGACCGGTGCGGGCGGCGACGAGGGCACCGCGAAGGTCACCGCCCTGGTGCAGAAGCTGGCGCAGTCGCCGCTGCCGACCACCCAGGGGCGGCAGCTCACCGAGAGCCTGGCGATCACCGGCATCGCGGGCGCCCTGTACAGCCAGGAGACCTGGCCCGTGCTGGCCGCCGGGCTCACCCAGGCGATGGACCAGGGGACCGGCGACACGCTGCTCCAGCTCTCCGACGCGCTGAACGGGCGCGACGCGCAGGGGCACTACAGCAACCTGAACGCCGCGAACCGGGCGATCAGTTGCGTGGACGCCCGGCAGCGCTACTCGGACCAGGACGTGCAGCAGCAGCTGCCGCAGTTCCAGGCCGCCTCCCCGGTGTTCGGGTCCTACACCGCCTGGGGACTGACCGCCTGCACCGGTTGGCCCGTCCCCGGCAAGGCCGCCCATCCGGAGGTGTCCGCGCCGGGGGCCGCCCCGATCCTGGTGGTCGGCACCACCGGCGATCCGGCCACCCCGGTGGAGGGCGCCCGTACGATGGCGCAGCAGCTCGGCGCGGGCGTCGGCGTCACCGTCACGCTGCAGGGCGAGGGGCACGGCGGCTACAACACCGGCAACCCGTGCCTGAAGCAGACCGTGGACGCCTACCTGCTGGACGGGACGGTGCCGGCGGACGGGACGACCTGCGGCTGAGCGGTCGGCGGGGCGTGCGGGGCGTGCAGGGCGTGCGGGCCGTGCCGGGCGCGCAGGGCGTGCGGGGACGGACGGCCGGGAGTGAAAGTGGCCCACTGGAGCGGCCATCGATTGGCCCTGGAGAGTGGGCCACTCTGTCACTAGTCTTCTCAGCGTGACCAACGACGTGACGAACACCGCGCCCGCCCAGCACCACCTCGACCAGCTCGCCGCCCGGCTTTCCGACCGGCACCCCGGCAACGGCCACCGGGTCGGCGACGACACCGTCAAGAACGACACCGTCAAGGTCGACTTCTACTTCGACCCCGTCTGCCCCTTCGCCTGGATAACCTCCCGGTGGATCCTGGAGGTCGAGAAGCAGCGCGAACTCGACCTGAACTTCCGGGTGATGAGCCTGTCCGTCCTCAACGAGGGCCGCACCGACCTGCCCGAGCGCTACCAGCGCCTGATGACCACCGGCTGGGGCCCCGTGCGGGTCTGCATCGCCGCCGCCGAGCAGCACGGCCCGCAGGTGCTGCGCGAGCTGTACACCGAGCTCGGCACCCGGCTGCACGGCCAGGACCGGGCCGCCGACGACGCCGTCATCCGGGAGGCTCTGGCGGCGGCGGGCCTGCCGGAGGAGCTGGCCGAGGCGGCGAACAGCGCGGAGTACGACGAGGCCCTGCGCAAGAGCCACCACGAGGGCATGGACCCGGTCGGCGAGGAGGTCGGGACGCCGACCATCCACGTGGACGGCGTCGCCTTCTTCGGCCCGGTGCTGAGCGCCATCCCGCGCGGCGAGGACGCCGTACGGGTCTTCGACGGTGTGCGGCTGCTGGCCGGGTACCCGAAGTTCTTCGAGCTCAAGCGGACCCGGACGGACGCGCTCGACTTCTCCTGACCCGCCCCGGCGGAGGCCGCGCCGAGCCCGCACTGAGCCCTCGCCGAGCCCGCATCGGGCGTGCCCGCACGGAGGACTGCCGCGGGCCCGGCCTGCGGCCTGTCAGCCCCGGCGGCGCTGCTTGATCCTGATCGGCCCCGACCGGGGGCGGCCGATCACGGTCAGCACCGGGGCGCCCGGCTCCGCCTGCTCGGCCGCCTTGTTGACGATGTTTCCGGTGTTGGTGCTCGACGGGTCGATCCGTACGCCCCAGCCGCGCGGGACGATCAGCCGGATGTGGCCCATGCCGGTCGAGGCCTCGACCGTGATCTCCCGGTGGGGGCACACGGCCTCGGTGAAGTCGACCGTGAGCAGCGAGATCTTGGTCTCCGCGACGATCCGACGGGGCACGGACCAGCGGCCGCTCTGCACCATGTTGTTCATCCGGGGCCGGAGCGTGAGGACCTCCTCCGCCGCGGACGCCTCCCGGGCCTCCACCCGGCCGCCGAGGTCGGCCACCAGGACGTCGAGTTCGCCGTACGTCCGCGCGGCGTAGGTGCGGTCGAGCCGCTCCTCCAGTTCCCCGAGGTCGATGCGGCCGTCGCCGGCGGCGATCCGCAACTGCTCGGCCACCGCCTCCCGGTCGCTGTCCCCGGCCCGGGGTTCCACGGCGGCCCCGGGCGTCTTGTGCGGCGCTGGCAGTTCCTCGTTGACCATGCGGCTACTCTAGGTCGCGAATCGTCCTGGTGGGCGGCTCGATCGCCAACTCCGCACGGCCCGAGGATCCTTGAGCGCACCCGGAGGAGCGCCCGGAGGGGCAGCCGAAGGAGCGGCCGGACGACGGGCTTCGCCGGGTGCGGTGGAAGCGCCCGGCAGGCCTTCGCAAACCGTTCGCGACGGCCCGACCCCACGTACCGGACCGGCCTTCGGCCTGCCCGCGTCCGCCTCCCGTGTCCGACGCCCGTGCCCGGCGCCCGAGCCCGATCCGACGCCGCGGGCCGTGGCGCCGAGCGGGTCGTTCTCCCCCGAGTGGACCGTTGCCACCCCCTTCAGGCTCCCGTCCGGGCGCGGAGAGTCCGACCATGGAGGGACGGAGGCTGTCCGGCCCCCCCGAGAGGCGGTGAGCGTGGATGATCGCACGAATCCGGCTGCGCGCCGCCCGTCACCCCACGACCCCGCCGGGCTCCGGCCCCGACCCCGGCCCGAGGCAGGGCTGGGGCCAACCACGGGGCCCGGGCCAGGGCCAGGGCCCCGGCCCGGGCCGGAACCAGCGCCCCGGCCCCGGCGGCCCGGCCAAGCCCCCGCCGCCCTCGTGGCGCCGCTGGCTGCTGCCCGTCGCCGTACTGGTGACGCTGCTCCTGCTGGTGCTCTTCTCCAACCCCGGCAAGCCCGGCACCCGCTACGGCTACACCGACTTCGTGAACCGGGTCGACGCCGGCCAGGTGCAGACCGTGGACGTCAGCGACACCGGCGCGGTGAGCGGCACGCTCAAGGACGGCACCCACTTCAGCAGCCAGATCCCGACCGCCCTGGACACCTCCCAGCTCAGCAGCGCGCTCTCCGAGCACCACGTGACCGTCACCGGCAGCCGGAGCAGCGGCGGCGGCTCGATCTGGTCCTCCCTGCTGCTGTTCCTGCCGCTGCTGATCTTCGGCGGGCTCTTCCTCTGGTCCGGCCGGATGGCCGCCCGTTCGCTGGGCGGCGGTCTGAGCGCCATCGGACGGTCCCGGGCCAAGATCATCGAGGCGGAGCGGCCGGACACCGGGTTCGCCGACGTGGCGGGGTACGAGGGGGTGAAGCAGGAGGTCAGCGAGGTGGTCGACTTCCTGCGCAGCCCGGAGCGGTACGCCGCCGCCGGGGCCAAGGGGCCGCGCGGGGTGATCATGGTCGGGCCGCCCGGCACCGGCAAGACCCTGCTCGCCCGGGCGGTCGCCGGCGAGGCCTCGGTGCCCTTCCTCTCGGTGACCGGCTCCGGCTTCGTGGAGATGTTCGTCGGCGTCGGCGCCTCCCGGGTCCGCGACCTCTTCGACGAGGCCCGCAAGCGCGCGCCGTCGATCATCTTCATCGACGAGATCGACGCCGTCGGCGGCCGCCGGGCGGGCGGCACCCGGCTCGGCGGCAACGACGAGCGCGAGCAGACCCTGAACCAGCTGCTCGCCGAGATGGACGGCTTCGACCAGAGCACCGGCATCGTCGTCATCGCCGCCACCAACCGCCCGGACGCCCTCGACCCGGCCCTGCTGCGCCCCGGCCGCTTCGACCGGCAGGTCACCGTCCCGCTGCCCAACCAGGCCGAGCGGGCCGCCATCCTCGCCGTGCACGCCCGCGGCAAGACCCTGGCCCCGGACGTCGACCTCGGGCGGCTCGCCCGCGGCACCCCCGGCTTCTCCGGCGCCGACCTCGCCAACCTGGTCAACGAGGCCGCCATCAACGCCGTGCGCGCCGACCGGGCCACCCTCACCGCCGACGACCTCGACACCGCCCGCGACCGGGTGCTGCTCGGCCGCCGGGAGTCCTCCAACGCGCTGCTGCCCGACGAGCGGCACGCCGTCGCGGTGCACGAGTCCGGACACGCGCTGGTCGCCGCGCTGTGCGAGCACGCCGACCCGGTCGCCAAGGTGACGATCCTCCCGGCCGGCGTCGCCCTCGGTGCCACCGAGCAGCTGCCCGAGGCCGAACGGCACTTGTACAGCGAGGCCTACCTGGTCGACCTGATCACCGTCCAGCTCGGCGGCCGGGCGGCGGAGCTGGTGGTCTTCGGCGAGGGCTCCACGGGCGCCGCGAACGACCTCGCCAACGCCACCTCGGTCGCCACCCGGATGGTCCGCGAGTTCGGCCTCTCCCCGGAACTCGGCCCGGTCGGCTACTCCAGCGGCACCCCGCACTACCTCGGCGACAACCCCGAGGACCTGCTGCGCCGCCCGTACTCCGAGCAGACCCAGCGCGCGGTGGACGAGGCGGTGGCCCGCCTGCTGCGCGGCGCCGAGCGGCGGGCCGTCGCCCTGCTCACCGACCACCGGCACCACCTGGACGAGCTGGCGGCGCTGCTGGTCGTCCAGGAGACGGTGGACGGCCGGGTGGTGCTCGACATCCTGTCGCACCCGGCGCCGGGGCCGGAGCGGCCGGTCTCGCTGCGGAAGCCGGACGGGCCCGAAGGAGCGGCGGCGGCGGACGCGCGGCCGGCACCGGCGGACACGGACGCGCAGGCGGCACCGGGGGAGGCCCCCCGCCCGTGACGGCCGCATCGTGGGTGGTCGTATCCTCGTGATCGCGTCACGTACCCACCGTCCCGAGGAGTCGGAATGACCGAGCCCCTGCCCGCCGACGTCCAGCGGGAGATCGCCCGTGCCCTCGGGGTCGTCCCCGTGCCGGACCCCGCGAAGGAGGCCGAGCGGCGGGTGGAGTTCCTGGTCGGCCAGGTGCGGGCCACCGGCGCGCGCAGCCTGGTGCTCGGCATCAGCGGCGGCGTCGACTCCACCACCGCCGGGCGCCTGTGCCAGCTCGCCGTCGAGCGGCTGCGGGCCGAGGGGCACCAGGTGACCTTCACCGCCATGCGGCTGCCGTACGGCGTCCAGGCGGACGAGGCGGACGCCCAGCTCGCGCTCGGCTTCATCCGCGCCGACGAGGTGCTGACCGTCGACGTCAAGCCCGCCACCGACGGCGCGCTCGCTGCCCTGAAGGCCGCCGGCCTGACCTACGGCGACCACGGCCACGAGGACTTCGTCGGCGGCAACGTCAAGGCCCGCCAGCGGATGGTGGTCCAGTACGCGGCGGCGGGCGCCAAGGGCGGGCTGGTCGTCGGCACCGACCACGCGGCCGAGGCCGCGGTCGGCTTCTTCACCAAGTTCGGGGACGGCGCGGCCGACGTGATGCCGCTGTCCGGCCTCACCAAGCGCCAGGTGCGGGCGGTCGCCGAGGCGCTGGGCGCGCCCGCCGAGCTGGTCAAGAAGACCCCGACCGCCGACCTGGAGGACCTCGCCCCCGGCCGCCCCGACGAGGACGCCCTCGGTGTCAGCTACGACGCCCTGGACGACTTCCTGGAGGGCATGCCGGTCAGCGAGGAGGTCTTCCGCACCGTCCTCGGCCACTACCGCCGCACCGAGCACAAGCGCAACCTGCCGGTCGTCCCGCCGGTGGTCTGACCGGTCCGGACGAGCGCGCCGCCGGCGCCGGGCTCCGGAGCGGTCCGCCGGGGCCGGGGGGCGAAGGCCCTCGGCGGTCTGATCATGACGTGGACGACCAGGCCCCCGGTACCGCCAGGTGACCGGGGGGCTGCCGAACATCGCCCGGCGCGTACGGGCCGAAGCCCGAGGGGGGCTGAGTGACGACGGTGGAGCGGCTCGCGGTGGTGTCCGGGGGCGGGACCGGGATCGGCCGGGCGATCGCGGCGCGGCTGGTCCGGGACGGGCACCGGGTGGTGGTCCTCGGCCGCCGGGCGGCGGTGCTGGAGCAGGCCCGGGAGGAGATCGAGCGGACCGCCGGACCGGGGCGCGTCGTGCCGGTGGCGGCCGATCTGACCGACCCGGCGGCGGTCGAGGCGGCGGCGGCCCGGATCGCCGCGCTCGGGCCGGTGGACGTGCTGGTGAACAACGCGGGCGCGATCGTCACCCCGCCCGCCGATGACGGTCTGGCCGCGCTGGCCGCCGCCTGGCGGCGGGACCTGGACGGCAATCTGCTCACCGCCGTGCTGCTGACCACCGCGCTCCAGGACGCGCTGCGGCGGCCCGGCGGCCGGCTGGTGGTGATCAGTTCGGCCGCGGCGCAGCGCGGCGGCGCGGGCCCGCACTCGGCGGGCTCGTACGCCGCGGCCAAGGCCGCGCTGCACGGCTGGGCCTTCGGCCTGGCGCGGCAGTTGGGGCCGGACGGGATCACGGTGAACGTGCTCGCGCCCGGGTACGTCGAGTCCACCGAGATCTTCGGGGCGGGCTGGAGCGAGGAGTTCCACGCGCGGAAGGTGGCCGACACCCTGGTCGGCCGGGCGGGCACCCCGGCCGACGTGGCCGAGGCGGTCGCCTACCTGGCCTCGCCGGCCGCCGGGTACCTGACCGGTCAGGTGATCGGGCTCAACGGCGGTGCGGTGCTGGGCCGTTGAGCCCGGCCGGAGGGCCTGCGGCCTACTGCTCCGCGATCCAGTCCGTCACCAGCTCCTCCAGCACCCCCAGCGGCAGGCTGCCGTGCCCGATCAGCCGGTGGTGGAACTCCCGGACGTCGAACCGGGCGCCGAGCGCCGCCTCGGCCCGCTCGCGGTGCCGCACGATCTCCCGGCGGCCGATCAGGTAGGCGGTGGCCTGGCCCGGCCAGGCGATGTAGCGGTCGATCTCGTTGCGGACGTTGGCCTCGGGGGTCGCGGTGTTGGCCCGCATGTAGGCCTTCGCCCGCTCCCGGGACCAGCCGTAGTGGTGCATCCCGGTGTCCACCACCAGCCGGACCGCCCGCATCGCGTCCAGCGAGAGCATCCCGAACCGGGACAGCTCCGAGCCGTACAGCCCCATCTCGTCCGCGAGCCGCTCGGTGTACAGGCCCCAGCCCTCGACGTGCGCGGTCAGCTGGCCGCTCGGGTTCCGCCGGAACCGCGGCAGGTGGTGCAGGGTCTGCGCGACGGCGAGCTGGAGGTGGTGGCCGGGAACGCTCTCGTGGAAGGCGATCGCCTCGTACTCGTAGCTGAACCGGGTCTCCGGGCGCAGCGTGTTGATCCAGTGGGTGCCGGGCAGTCCGCCCGGGCCCGGCGGCTGGTAGTAGGCCAGCGGCGCGGTCTCCGCCTCGATCGGGTCGATCTCCCTGGTCACGCAGTCGGCGATCGGGTACGGGCGGAACCAGTCCGGGGCGGCGCGGCGGGCCCGGTCCAGCGCCCCGTCCGCCAGGGCGACGATCTCGGCCGCGCTGCCGAAGCGCAGCGAGCGGTCCTCGCGCAGCGCGGTCAGCACGGCGGCCGGGTCGGTGATGCCCAGCACCTTGCCGCCCAGCTCGGCGAACTCCTCGCGCAGCGCCGCGACGGCCTCCAGACCGATCCGGTGCACCTCCTCCGGGGTGAGCCCGGGCCGGGTGAAGCGGGCGACGGCGTCCGCGTAGCCCTCGGCGCCGCCCGGCACGTGGCCGACCCCGGGCTTGTCGTCCGGCCGGGCGCCCGGTGCCAGCCGCTGGGCCAGCCCGGCCAGGAAGCGGGCCACCGCGGGGCGGACGGCGTCGCGCACGATCACCAGGGCGCGCTCGGACTCCGGGCGGCCGGCCAGCGGCCGCAGCAGCTTGTCCTCGGCCGGGGCGGTCGCCAGGTGGGCCTCCAGCTGGGCGACGGCGGCGTCGACCCCGCTGCGCAGCGGGTGGCGGCCCTCGGCGGCGGCGTCCAGGGTGCGGCGCAGGACGGCGTCGAAGTAGTCGGGCAGCGCGGCGAGGCGTTCCAGGTAGGCGTCGGCGCCCTCCTGGTCGATCGAGGTCATGGCGAGCGCGGTGAAGGCCTCGTTCTGCGGGGCGACGATGGTCGCCGAGACGCTGAACTCGGCCAGCCCGTGGGTGATCTGGCCGATGCCGTTGGCGAGCAGCCGGGCGAGCACCCGGTGGGTGATCCGGTCCTCGCCGGCCAGCGAGTCCAGCGGGATCGCGGCCAGCCGGGCGGTGAAGCCCAGCAGGGCCTCGCGGTGGCGGTGCGCGGCCGCGCGGGACGGGTCGGGCACCAGGTGGGCGTAGCCCTCGACCCCGCTGAGGGTCGCGTCGAACGGGTTGTGGGTGTTCTCGGCGTCGAAGAACTCCTCCGCGAGTGCGGCGAGTCCGGTGTGCTGAGGCTGTTCGATCACGGTCGCTCCCCCGATGCGGTGTACCGCGGCGCGGCGTACCGCCGTGCCCGGTCCCGCCGATTATTCGGAGCGATCGGCGGCCCGGTCAATACGCGCTGGTGGGACGGGGGTTCCGCCTCCTCCCGCCGGCGGTCGCCACGCACGGACCAACCTGCGAAGCCGCGTACGGACCCACCCGCGGACCCGCGTACGGACCCGCGCACACGACGGTGCCGGCGTCCGTCGGAACGGACGCCGGCACCGTCGTTGCGCGGGGCCCGGCAACCGGCGCCGGGGCGCCGCCGTGCCGGGCGGGGGAGGACGGGTCAGCGGGCCTTGGCGGCCTTGCCCTCCTTGGCGGCCTGGGCGGCGGCCTCCTTCTCGTGCTTCTCCTTGATCCGGGCGGTCTCCTTGCGGACGTCCACCTGGTTGGCGCGCTCGTGCTGGAGCCAGAGCGGGTTCTCGGCCTTGACCGCCTCGATCTGCTCGGTGGTGAGCGCCTCGGTCACGCCGCCGCGGGCCAGGCCGGAGATGGAGATGCCGAGCTTGGCGGCGACCACCGGGCGCGGGTGCGGGCCGTTCTTGCGCAGGTCCTGGAGCCACTGCGGCGGCTCGGCCTGCAGCGCGCTGAGCTCCTCGCGGGAGACCACGCCCTCCTGGAAGCCGGTGGGCGCCGCGTCGAGGTAGATCCCCAGCTTCTTGGCCGCGGTGGCCGGCTTCATGGTCTGGCTGGTCTTCTGCTTGAGCGATGTCATGGTGACAAGGGTAAGGGAGTGCGCGGGCGCTCCCGGTCACGGTCGGTAGCCTTGCCTTGTGACAGACATGCAGGTGAACCCGTCCTTCCGGCTCGTGTACGTCCCGGGCGTGACCCCCGGCAAATGGGTCCGGGTCTGGAGCGAGCGGCTCCCGGACGTGCCGCTGGACCTCCTCGCGGTCCCGTTCGGCGACGGCGAGCGCACGCTGCGCGAGGGCGGCGCGGACGCCGGGCTGGTCCGGCTGCCGGTCGACAAGGACGTGCTGAGCGCGATCCCGCTCTACAGCGAGACCACCGTCGTGGTCTTCCCCAAGGACCACTGGCTCGCCGCCGCCGAGGAGGTCGCGCTGGACGACCTGGCCGAGGAGGTGGTCTTCCACCCGCTCGACGACACCCTCGGCTTCACCGCCGACACCCTGCCCGGGCGGCCCGCCATCGCGCGTCCGGACAGCACGGAGGACGCGATCGAGCTGGTCGCCGCGAACGTCGGCGTGCTCCTGGTGCCGCAGTCGCTGGCCCGGCTGCACCACCGCCGGGACCTCACCTACCGGCCGGTGGTGGAGGCGCCGCAGTCCCAGGTGGCGCTGGCCTGGCCGCAGGAGCGGACGACGGACCTGGTGGAGGAGTTCATCGGGATCGTCCGCGGCCGTACGGTCAACAGCTCGCGCGGGCGCGGGGCCGGGCAGGCGGCGCCCGAGGCACAGCCGAAGAAGGCGGCGGCCGGCCGGGGCAAGCCGCAGCCGCAGAAGTCCGGCGGGCAGAAGGGCGGCGCGCAGAAGGCGGGTGGCCAGAAGGCGGGCGGGCAGAAGTCCGGCGGACAGCGCGCGGGGGCGCCGAAGGCCGGGGGCGCCAAGGCCGGCGGGCGGGGCGCGGCGGCCCGGCGCGGCAGGCCCAAGCGGTGACCGTGGCGTAGCGTCTGCCCCGTTCGCTTGTGGTCGAGCGGGAGGAGCGGGGCAGTGTGGCACGACCTGATGGCCGTCCAGATTCCGATCGTGGAGAAGGTCCTCCGTACGGTCGCCGTCTACGTGCTGATCCTGGTGCTGTTCCGGCTGGCCGGGAAACGCGGGCTGGCGGGGCTGAACACCTTCGACATGGTGGTCGTCTTCCTGCTCTCCAACGTGGTGCAGAACGCCATCATCGGCAACGACAACAGCCTGCTCGGCGGCGCGATCGGGGCGGTCACGCTGGTCGCGGTGAACGCCGGCGTCACCCGCTGGCTCGCCCGCGACCCGAAGGCCGCCCGGCTCCTGGAGGGCAGGCCCACCACCGTGGTGAAGGACGGCAAGCTGGTCGAGGGCGCGCTGCACAGCCTGGCGCTGCGCCCGTCCGAGCTGGAGCACGCCATCCGGATCCAGAACGGCGACAAGGTCGGCGACGTCGCCCGCGCCCGGCTGGAGCCGGACGGGCAGCTGCTGGTGGCCCTCAAGCACGGCGAGCAGAGCGCCACCCGCGCCGACGTCGAGGACCTGCGGCGCCGGCTGGCGGAGATCGAGCGGCTGCTCACCGCGATCGCCGCCGACCGGCGCCCGCCGGGCTGAGGCGGGCTCGCGCTCGGGCTCGGGTCCAGGCTCAGAGCCGGGCCCGGGCCCGGGTTCAGGCCCGGCTGCCGGCCCAGACCAGGCGCCCGGTCGACGCCGTGATGCGGTAGTCGGCCTCCGCACCGGGCCGGGCGTAGGCCTCGACCCGGCGGCACACCACGAAGGCCGGTTCCCGCTCCGACTCCAGGACCAGGTAGTAGTGCCCCGCGCCGGAGAGCTCGCCCGGGCCGCCGTCGGAGAACTCCCGGATGCGCTTGCGCTCCTCAGGGGTGGCGGAACGGATCGTCAGCGTGGGGTAGTGGGTGTGGAGCTTCATCGCCCGCACGGTCTCGAAGACGATGTCGAGGGTCTCGGGCTCCTGCCCGCCCGCCTGGCTGCGCAGCACCAGCTCCTTGTGGCCGATGCCGTAGTGCCAGAGCTGGAAGGAACGGGGGCTGTGGAAGGGGGTCTTCGCACTCCTGGTCATCCGGGCATGATCACCGGTCGGCCGGCGCCGGGGCAAGGGTTTCGGCGCGCCGGCGGCGGGCGGCGGTGAGGGCCACGGCGGCGGCCAGGGCGAAGCCGAGGGCGGCGGAGAGCAGGTGGCCGACGGTGGTGAACGGCGGGAGGGGACCGGGCCATTCGCCGTCGCCGGAGAGCGGCCAGGCGAGGACGAAGGCGGCCCAGGGCAGCCGGGCCCAGCGGGGCAGGGCGAGGACGGCGAGGGCGAGGACGGTCTGGGCGCCGTAGCTGATGCCGTAGTCCGAGGCCTGGCGCACGCTCTCCGGGTACCAGCCGTGCCGCAGGGCGAACACGATCACCGCGGCGGTGAGCAGGGTGGCGCCGATGTGCCCGCCGAGGAGGACGGCGGCGGCGCGCGGGCTGCCGAAGCGGCGCTCGGTCCAGGCGAGGCAGCAGCCGATGCCGAGGCCGAGGGTGATCAGGGTGCCGCCGAAGCCGGTGGAGAGGACCTCGGTGAGGGTGCCGTCGAACAGCAGCGCGCTGCCGAACAGGGCGGTGACCGGGTGGTCGTGGAGGTTGTCGAGGTTGGTGCTGATGTGGTCGCGGAGCGCGTCCGCCCGGTCCGGGGCGAGCAGGTTCCCGACCCAGACGTTCCCGAGCAGGAGCAGGAGGACGTAGCCGAAGGTCAGCGGCGAGCGGCGCGGGTACGTCCGGACGGCGCGGAGCAGCCCGGTCAGGAGCCCCGATGGGGTGGGTGCGTTCATGGTCTGGTGGTGTCCCGGTCGAGCGGTGTGGTCCGCGGCCGGCGCCCGTGCGGCCGGCCATGCCGGGACAGTACCGAAGCCCGGTGGGGATCCGGTCAGCGGACCCGGCGGGTCAGCGTCGCGGTGAAGGGCCGGGGCACGAGGGAGGAGCCGCGGACGGGGCGGACGGGCCGGCCGGGGGTGGGGGCGATGGTCCAGCGGGCGGCGATGGTGGCGATGGCGAGGACGGCCTCGGTGGTGCCGAAGGCGTCGCCGATGCAGCGGCGGGCGCCGAGGCCGAAGGGCGCGTAGGTGCCGGGGGCGGGGCGGGCGGTGGTGAGCCAGCGGTCGGGGTCGAAGCGGTCGGGGCGGGGGAACAGGTCGGGTCGGCGGTGCAGCAGGTACGGGCTGTAGAGCAGGGTGGCGCCGGCCGGGACGCGGTGGCCGCCGAGCTCGGTGTCGGTGGTGGCGGTGCGGCTGAGGATCCACGGCGGCGGGTAGAGCCGCAGGGTCTCGCTGACGATCCGGGCGGTGAGCGGCAGGGAGGGCAGGTCCTCGTGGCGGGCGGGCCGGCCGTCCAGGACGGTGTCGAGTTCGGCGTGCAGGCGGGTCCGGACGGCCGGGTTGGCGGCGAGCAGTGTCCAGGCCCAGGAGAGGGTGGCGGCGGTGGTCTCCATGCCGGCCAGCAGGAAGGTGACCACCTGCTCGTGGACTTCGGTGTCGGACAGGCCCCGGCCGTCCTCGTCCGTGGCGGCGAGCAGCGTGGAGAGCAGGTCCTGCCGGTCGGTGCCGGTGGCGCGGTGTTCGGCGATCAGCCGCCGGGTGATCTCCCGCAGGTCCTGCTGGGCGCGGCGGAAGCGGCGGTTGCCGGGGGTGGGGAGGCGGTCGGCGCCGGGCAGCGGCAGCATCAGCCGCCGGCCGACGCCGCGGGTCACGATGTCCATGCTCCGGTGCACCGGCAGCGAGCCGGCCCGCTCGTGCGCGGCGAACAGGCAGCGGGCGGTGACGGCGGTGGAGAGGCGGTACATCGCGGCGGGGACGTCGATCACGTCGCCGTCGTGCCAGCGGGCGGTGGCGCCGGCGATCTCCTCGATCATCAGCGCGGCGTAGCCGGGCAGCCGGTCGCGGTGGAACGCGGGCTGCAGCATGCGCCGTTGGCGCCGGTGGGCGGCGGCGGGGCAGGTGGCGAGGCCGTTGCCGAAGACCTCCTGGGCCTTGTCGAGGAGGGGCCCGCCCTTGTCGAAGGTCTGGTCGTCGGTGAGCATCCGGCGGACCAGCTCGGGGTGGCAGACCACGTACGCGCGGAGCGGGCCGAGCCGCAGCCGGACGAGGTCGCCGTGGGCGGGCAGGCCGGCGACGAACTCGTGGGGGTGGTGGAGGAGGGCGGGGGCGTGGCCGAGCAGAGGGAGGCCGCCGGGGGCGGTGGCCGCGGTGAACCGGGTGGTCGGGAAGAACGGGGTCGGCACGGGCGTCACCTTGGTTGGGGCGGGAGGACCGGGACGAATCGCGAACGTGATCTTTCCCGGCGGTGTGCGGCGAAACGATCGTGGACCGGCGGACGGGGTGAACGCGGGGGCGCGGGGCGAACGATCGTGCGCCCTCGCTGTCTTGACGGCTCGTCCGCCCGTGAGCGGGCGCCCCGGGCCGCAGGGCGTCGCCGGGTGGGCCTACACTCGGAGCCCAGTGAGATTACCGGTCAGTAGAACCGGGCAGGTACGAGCAGCCGGTGCGATGGTCGGACGGCGGAACGTCCGGCGGGGAGTGGGGGGTTCGGATGACCGACGAGCGGGTCCACGCGTTCGCCGACGACGCCCTGGGCGCCCACGACGCGGTGGCGCTCGCCGCGCTGGTCCGGGCCGGTACGGTCAACCCCCGGGAGCTGGTCGGCGCGGCCGTCGACCGGGCCGCCCGGGTGGACGGCGCGCTGCTGCCCGTCGCCCACGCTTCGTACGACAGGCCGCGGATCAGCCGGGAGGGCATCGGCGGTCCGCTCTGGGGCGTGCCGACCTACCTCAAGGACAACGTGGACCTGCGCGGCCTGCCGACCGGGATGGGCAGCGAGGCCTTCTCCGCCCGCCCGGCCCGCCGCAACGCGCGCTTCACCGACCAGTTCCTCGCCACCGGCCTGGCCGTCCTCGGCAAGACCCGGCTGCCCGAGTTCGGCCTCAACGCCTCCACCGAGTTCGCCACCGCCCAGCCGGTGCGCAACCCGTGGAAGCCCTCGCACTCGGCCGGCGCCTCCTCGGGCGGCGCGGCCGCCCTGGTGGCCTCCGGCGTGGTGCCGATCGCCCACGCCAACGACGGCGGCGGCTCGATCCGCATCCCGGCGGCCTGCTGCGGGCTGGTCGGCCTCAAGCCCACCCGGGGCCGGCTGGTCACCAACGCCCAGAGCGGCAAACTGCCGATCGACCTGGTCACCGACGGCGTGCTGACCCGCTCGGTGCGCGACACCGCCGCCTTCCTCGCCGCCGCCGAGCGGCACCGGAGCAACCCCGCGCTGCCCCCGCTCGGCCTGGTCGAAGGGCCCGGCGAGCGGCGGCTGCGGATCGGCCTGGTGGTGGACTCGCCGACCGCCAGGACCGACGGGCCGACCCGGCGGGTGGTCGAGGAGACCGCCGCCCGGCTGGAGGCGATGGGCCACCTGGTCGAGCCCGCCGCACTGCCCTTCGGCGAGGAGTTCTCCCGCGACTTCGTCAGCTACTGGGGCTACATCGCCTGGGCCGTCGCGGCCACCGGCCGGCTGCTGATCGACCCGGGCTTCCGGGCCGGGAGGCTGGACGGCCTGACCACCGGGCTGCGCCGCCGGTTCCAGGCCGAGTTCCCGCGGACCCCCGGCGTGCTGCGGCGGTTGCGCCGGGCCGAGGGCGTGTACGCGCGGATCTTCCGCACCCACGACGTGATCCTCTCCCCGGTGCTGGCCCACACCACCCCGCCGATCGGGCACCTGAGCCCGAACGTGGACTTCGACGAGCTGATGGACCGGCTGACGCGCTACGTGGCCTTCACCCCGGTCAACAACGTGGCCGGCGGCCCGGGCATCGCCCTGCCGGCGGGCTCCGCGCCCGGCGGGCTGCCGGTCGGGGTGCACCTGTCGGCGGCGCACGGGCAGGAGCGGCTGCTGCTGGAGCTGGCCTTCGCGCTGGAGGCGGACCGGCCCTGGCGGCGGATCCAGGACTGAGCGGGCCGGTCCGGGGCCCGGTCGGCCGTTCGGCGACGGCTGCGTTCGGAGTGGCGGCGCTCAGGGCCCCGGAGCTCAGGACCCCGGCGTTCCGGGCGGTGACACGTTCCGGGCGGTGACGCTCAGGGCAGCGGCGCCGCCACCGCCCGGGCCGCGCGCACCTCGTGGTGCAGCCGGGCGAGCGCGCAGTCCGGCGACAGCGCGTCCGGCCGCGCCTCCGGCAGCCGCTCGCCGGTGCGCAGCGCCTCGGCCAGGTCGGCCAGCTCCCGGGTGACGGCGGCGACCTCGGCGGTGGTCGGCACCGGCGCGCCGTGCTCGATCCGCACCCGGGTGGCGGTGGTGGTGTCCACGATCCGCTCGACCGCGATCACCACCGGCCACCACGCCCGCGCCCGGGCCCCGACCGGCGGCGGCTCGGTGAGGGCCCGCTGGAACTCGCTGCGCACGGCGGACAGGTCCCGGTAGAGCCGCCGCCGGTAGCGGGCGCGGGCGGCCGGTTCGTCCGGTCCGGGGCCGGTGGCGAAGGCCAGCGACACGTACGAGGCGGTGTCCTGGACGGCGTCGGCGAGGCGGTCGCCGATCCGGGTGTGCCAGGACTCCGGCCACAGCAGGTAGCCGGCCAGCAGGGAGATCCCGCAGCCGATCAGCGAGTCGTAGAGCCGGGGCAGCACCAGGTGGAAGCCCTGGTGGTTGAGCAGGTCGGAGAGCAGCAGGATGACCGGGGTGATGGCCGCGGTTTGGAAGGCGTACCCCTTGGCGGAGAGCACCGGGATCAGCGTCGCCAGCACCGCCATCACGGGGACGTCCCACCAGCCGTGCGGTACCTCGGCCAGGACCGGGATGGCGATCAGCAGCCCGGCCGCGGTGCCGAACGCGCGCAGCACCGCGCGGGAGAACACCGAGCCGAAGTCGGGCTTCATCACGAAGGTCACGGTCAGCGCCACCCAGTACGAGCGGGGCACCGCGATCACCGAGACCAGCACCTGCGCCAGCCCGATGCACAGCGCCAGCCGCAGCCCGTACCGCCAGGACGCGCCGGACAGCAGCAGCGCCCTGGCCGCCCGCCGGGCCCGCACCGCGAGGCGGGCCGGCCGGCCGAGCCGGTCGTCGGCGGCGTACGGGTCGGGCGAGGCCTCGTACGCCACGGTGGCGGCGTGCTCGATCGCCTCGACCAGGGCGCGGGTGGACGGCCCGGCGGGGCTCGGCAGGGCGAGGGGCGGCGCCGGGCCGGCGCGGTCCCGCTCGACGGCGTCGGCGAGCGCGCGGACGGCGGCCGGGTAGTCGGCCGGCAGCGGGCCGAACTCGGGCGGGCGCAGCTGGGCCGCGGGGGCCGCCTCGACCACCGGGATCAGCGCGTTGAGCTGGGCGAGCAGCCGCGCCAGGGTGGGTGAGCGGCCGTGCCGGCGGGCGCGCCGGGCGAGCAGCAGGTCGTAGGACTGGTTGAGCGACTGGGTGAGCGCGTGGCGGCGGCCGTCGTACTCCGGTGTGCCGGCGGCCTCCAGCAGGTCGGCGGCCGCCCGGTAGGTGCCGGCCACCACCGCCCGCTCGGGGACGCCCAGCCGCAGCGGCCAGGCGAGCAGGGTCAGGGTGAGCACCACCAGGCCGCCGAGCAGCAGCAGGGCGGGCGGCAGCCACCACGGGGAGGGCAGCGGCAGGCCGGCCCCGACCACCGCGTTGAGCAGCAGGAGCAGTCCGGAGACGGAGGCGACCGCGCCGATCGAGGAGATCATGCCGGAGACCAGCGCGACGACGGTCACCGTCACGACGGCCGTCCAGCCGGTGCCGAACACCAGGGTGCCGAACAGCATCCCGAGGGCGCCGAACAGCTGGGGCACGGCGATGTTGAACACCCGCATCCGGTAGGCGTCGGCGGTGTCCCCGATGACTCCGGACAGCGCGCCCATCGACACCAGCGCGCCGTAGCCGGGCCGTCCGGTGGCGGTGCCCACCGCGAGCGGGGCGGCGAGCGCGACGGAGGCGCGGGCGGCCGCCGCCCAGGGGACCGGTGCGGACCGGGGGCGCAGGCCCTCGGTCAGCCACGGGGGAGCCGTCAACGCGCGTGCCATGTGCCCAACGTACGGCGGACCCGGGCGGTTCACCGTTCGCGCTTATGTCAATTCCGGAAACATACCCGCGCTTATGTCAGCCTCCGAAACATAAAGCGAACCCCGAGAGGCGCCGTGAGCTGCGTTGATTTCCCAATCGGTAACCCGCGGGAAAGGGTTGACACCATTAGTTGGTCTAGTCCAACGTATGGGGAGCGCGGTTCGGCAATGGCTGATGCAGGGTGAGCGGCCTTGCCGGACGGACGAGTTGACCCCCTGACGTGGCGCTGTTCCGCGCCCGCGGGCCGAGGGGAGAAGGGCCGTGTGCGGACGGCCTTCCGGTCCGCGCTCGAATTCCCGTTGCGGCCGGTGACCGGCCGCCGACTCGCCGTGCCCGCACCTGGCGTACGAGGAAGCGCTGCGTCGACTACGAACCATGGAGTGACTGCCCATGCCGAGCCCTGCCCCACACTCCGACGGACCCGCGGGGGAATACCTGTACCGGGCCGCGTCGGAGCGCCCCTACTTCAGCGCCGACACCGAGAGCTACCTCGCCCCGACCGCACTGCGCGAGGTCCGCAAGACCCGCCCGCTGCGCGTGCTCTCCGAGGAGGACCACGCCTTCTGGCAGGACTACGGCTACGTGGTGGTGAAGCAGGCGATCCCGGCCGAGGCCGCGCGCCGACTGCTCGACTTCGCCTGGGAGTTCCAGGGCCTGTCGCCGGACCGCCCCGAGGACTGGTACCGCGAGCGCCACTACCGCGACGAACTCGACCGGCACCTGCACATCTACGGCTTCGTCGAGGCCTATCACCACCAGCTCATCTGGGACAGCCGCCAGGCGCAGCGCGTCTACGACGCCTTCGTCGACGTGTGGGACTGCGAGGAGCTCTGGGTCACCCTCGACCGGCTCAACCTCAACCCGCCGAACGTCCGCAACCGCGACCGCGCGCTGATCGAGCCCACCGACCGCGGCTTCGACATCGAGCTGCACTGGGACGTCGACACCACCCGGGGCGTGCTGCCGCAGCGCGTCCAGGGCATCATCGCGCTCAACGACACCGCCCCCGACCACGGCGGCTTCCAGTGCGACCCGGAGCTGTTCCGCCGCTTCAACCAGTGGCAGGCCGCCCAGCCGGCCGACCGCGACCCGATCCGCCCGGACGTCGACCGCGCCGAGTACCCGGTCGTCCGGCCCGAGTTGAAGGCCGGTGACCTGCTGATCTGGAACGGCCTGCTCGCCCACGGCGTGGCGCCCAACACCTCCGCGGGCGGGGTGCGCGCGGTGCAGTACCTGTCGATGATGCCCGCGCTGGAGGAGTCCGAGAAGCTGCGCCGCTCCCGGGTGGAGTCCTGGCGCACGCTCGGCACGCCGGACTGGAACCGCACGCTGGTCGGCGACGCCGACCGGCCCGAGGCGCAGCGCTACGGGACCGCCGAACTCACCGAGCTGGGGGAGAAGCTGCTCGGCCTGCGCTCCTGGAGCGGCAAGCCGTTCGACGAACGCGGGGACACGGGGGAGCGGGAATGCGCGACGTCTGCCTGACCCTGCCCACCAACCGCGCGTGCGCGGACACCATCACCGCGATCGGCGCCGAAGCCGCCCACGCCGTACGGCGGTTCGGCGTCCGGGTGCACCTGCTGGTGCTGGACTCCGCCGACCCCGCGACCCGCGCCCGGCACGCCGCGGCCCTCGCCGCCCTGCCGGCCGTCGAGGGCGTGGTCGTCCACCACCTGGACGAGGACGCCCAACGCGCCTTCCTGCGCGAGGCGGTCGAGCGCTCCGGCGCGGCCGACCCGGACCGGCTGCTGCGCCTGATGCTGCCCGACGCCCTCTCCTACGGCGCCTGCACCAACCGGGCGTTCCTGCTGGCCGCCGCGCTCGGCTGCGCGTCGGTGCACCGCCGCGACTCCGACAGCAGCTACCAACTGCTCGACGGCGAGCCGGTGTTCCCGATCGAGCACGAGCTGGCCACGCTCGGCCTGAAGGCCGCCGACGCGGCCGCCGCCGTCACCGAGAACCGCCTCGACCCGGCGCACGCGGACAAGCAGGTCGCGCTGGTCGGCGCCTCCTTCGTCGGCGAACTCTCCGTCGACATCGGCGAGATCCGCGAACTCGACCCCGAGGTCTACCACGACGTGGTCGCGCTCTGGGCGCCCACCGGGGCGAGCGAGCAGGAGAAGCGCGAACTCGTCGCCGACTCCTTCACCGGCGGCGGCAGCGAGCCGTTCACCGCCGACCGCGCGGTGCTCGACCTGCCCGACATCTGGCACATCGACATGTGCAACATCGGCCTCCACCACGAGGTGTACGAACGGGTGCCGCTGCCGCCCGCCACCGACACCATCGGCAGCGACTACTTCCTGCACCACCTGGTGCGTGACGCGACCCTGCCGGGCGTCACCCACAACCGCCACATCGTCAACTACTACACCCCGGAGCGCCGCACCGGCCCCGGCTTCACCGCCTACCAGCTGCGCTACGCCAAGTTCCTGCTCTCCATGCTCTACCTCTACCCGGTCTACTCCGACATGGAGACCGCCGGCGGCGCCCTGCTGGACGAGCAGCACCGCGTCCGCCCCGAGGCGATCGCCGACTCCGCCCGTCGCAGCGCCGCGACGGACCGCGCGGAGAACCACCGCAGGCTCGCCGAACTCGACCGCTGCTACCGGCGGCTCGGCGGGAAGTACGCCGACTTCGCGGACCGGTTGGCGCCCCTGCGGGCGCGCCTGCTCGACGAGGCGCAGGCGGACATCGAGGACTTCGCAGCGCTGATCGACGCGTGGGGCCCGCTGGTGCGGGCGGCCAAGGCCACCCCCGCCGACCGGTCGCCGCGCTAGCCGGACGGGGAGCTCACCGTGATACGCCAGACCACCAGCAAGACCAGTACGGCCGCCGGCCACGCCACCGCCCGAGCCGCCGGCCACCCGCCCGCCCACCGCGCCCCGTCCGTCTCCGTGCTGCACGCCGAACCACCCCGCGCCGACGAGCACGACCGCGGCGCGCTGCGCGCCGCACTCGCCGACGGCACCGACGACCGGATCATCTACGACCTCGACGGCATCGGCCGCCAGTACGCCGCGCTCCGCGCCGAACTGCCCGGCGTGGCCGTCCGGTTCGCCATGAAGGCCTGCCCGGTCGACGAGGTGATGGAGCACCTCGCCGCGCTCGGCTCCGGCTTCGACGCGGCGAGCCCGCAGGAGATCGCCCAGGCGCTGCGCACCGGCGTGCCGCCCGAGCTGATCCACTACGGCAACACCATCAAGTCGGACCGCAACATCGCCGAGGCCTACCGGCTGGGCGTGCGGGACTTCGCCACCGACAGCCTGGAGGACGTCGCGGCGATCGCCGAACACGCCCCCGGCGCAAGGGTGTTCTGCCGGATCGCGACCACCGGCGAGGGCGCCCTGTGGGGCCTGAGCCACAAGTTCGGCTGCTCGCCCGAGGACGCCGTGCGGGTGCTCGACGCCGCCCGGACCGCCGGGCTGGTGCCGTCCGGCCTGTCGGTGCACGTCGGCTCCCAGCAGATGACCGCCGAGGCCTGGACCGCCGCCGTGGACGCGCTGGCCGCCGTGCTGGAGGCGCTCAACTGGCGCGGGATCACGCCGACCCGGATCAACCTCGGCGGCGGCCTGCCCGCCCTCGGCGTCCTCGACCGGGGCGGGCGCCCGCTCGACCCGCCGCTGGACAAGATGTTCGTGGTGATCCGCGAGGGCATGGAACGGCTGCGCGCCGTCACCGCCGGGCCGCTGGAGTTCCTGCTGGAGCCCGGGCGCCACCTGGTCGCCGACCACGGCGCGATCCGCGCCCACGTCTCCCGGCTCACCTCCCGCCACCGCCTCGACGGCACCCGGGAGGACTGGCTCTACCTCAGCTGCGGCAAGTTCAACGGCCTGTACGAGATGGACCAGCTCCAGTACCGGCTGGAGTTCCCCGCCCACCCGGGCGGCCAGTTCGTCAACGCCGTGGTGGCCGGCCCGACCTGCGACAGCGACGACGCGTACGCCCAGGACGGCGGCCGGGTGCGCGTCCCGCGCGCGGTCCGCTCCGGCGACCCGGTCTGGATCCACTCCTGCGGCGCGTACGCCACGGCGTACGCCACCCGCGGGTTCAACGGCTTCGCGCCGCTGCCGTACACCTGCATCGGTGGCGGCGACGGCCGGGACCACCACGGAGGCACCGCATGACCGACGCCCTCGTCGACGCTCCGACCGACCTGCGCATCCGGCTGCTCCGGGAGGAGGACTGGGACGCCGTGGTCGCGCTGGAGGAGCGCGCCTACGCCGCCAGCGGCCTGTCCGAGGGGCGCGAGGCGCTCCGGTCCCGGCACCACGCCTCGCCGGACACCTGCTTCGTGCTGGAGCACCCGGGCGGCCAGGACGGAGCGGGAAGCGTGGGCGGGTACCTGCTCGCCCTGCCGTACCCGCTGTTCCGCTGCCCGGACCTCGCCCGCAGCGAGGACGGACACGGCGCGGGCGCGGGCGAGCGGCCGACCAACATGCACGCGCACGACCTGGTCGTCGCCGAGGAGCTGCGCGGCCGGGGCCTGTCCCTGCGGATGCTGCGGCACCTGGAGGAGACCGCCCGGACGGCCGGCTACCGGAGCGTCTCGCTGGTCGCCGTCCGCGGCTCGCACGTGCTGTGGACCACGCTGGGCTACCACGCCCGGCCCGAGATCGACCTGCCCGAGAGCTACGGCACCCGGGCGGTCTACATGGCGATGCCGCTGGACCCCGTCCCGTCCCGGCCGCTGCCGCACCCCACCGACCCGACCCCCGGGCCGCACTCCAGAGCCGAAGTGGGCTGATACCGATGTCCCCCGTTCGCGACGACTTCCGCCGGTCCCAAGTGGCCATCGGCGCACTGTTCTTCGTCCTCGGATTCCAGTACGCGACCTGGGTCTCCCGGGTGCCCGCGCTCAAGGCCAGGCTCGACCTGGGCGAGGCCCAGATCGGCCTGCTGCTGATGACCTGCGGGGTCGGCGCGGCGGTGTCCTTCCCCCTGGTCGCGGTGCTGATGCGGCGGCTCGGCTCCCGCCTGCTCTCGGTGCTGTCCGCGCTCGCCCTCGGCGTCGTCCTGCTCGCGCTGTCGGTGGTGCCGAACTATCCGGTGACGCTGCTGGTGCTGTTCTTCGACGGCGTCGCGGTCGGCGCCCTGAACGTCGCGATGAACGCCCAGGGCGCCGCGCTGGAGGCCCGCTTCGAGCGGACCACGATGTCCCGGCTGCACGCCACCTTCAGCGCCGGCTCGCTGCTCGCCGCCCTGCTGGCCTCGGGCGTCACCTCCGTCACCGGCACCCTGGCGGCGCACTTCGGCGTGGCCGCCGCGCTGCTCGCGGTGCTGGTCGTGGCCGCCCGGCCGGGGCTGCTGACGGACGGCCCGGCCGCGGCCGCCGAGCCGGAGGAGCGGAAGGAGCGCCGCGGCTTCGTGCTGCCGACCGTCGTGACCCTCTGGATGGGCCTGGCGATGGTGTTCGGCACCGTCACCGAGGGCGCCATGAACGACTGGTCGGCGCTTTACCTCAAGGACTACGTGCAGGCCGGCGCCGGACTCGCCCCGATGGGCATCGCAGTGGTCTCGGTGATGATGGTCTGCGCCCGGATCTTCGCGGACGGCTGGCGCACCCGCTTCGGCGACGGCCGGATCGTGCGCACCGGCAGCCTGCTGGCCGGCCTCGGACTGGCCCTCGCCCTGGCGGTCGGCGGCGTCGTCCCGACCCTGCTCGGGTTCGCCTGCGTCGGCCTCGGCGTGGCCGCGGTGACCCCGTGCGTCTACGTCGCCGCCGCCCGGCAGGGCCCCGACGCGCTCTCCCTGGTCGCCGCCATGGGCACCACCGGCCTGCTGGCCGGCCCCGCCGTGATCGGCTTCATCGCCGGCGCCACCAGCCTGCTCTGGGGCATGGCCGCCGTCGCCGCCTCGGCGGCCGTCGTCTCGCTCTGCGCCACCCGGATCCGCTGGCCCGACCAGGACGCCCCCGCCGCCCCCGCCGAACCCCGGCTCGCCGCCGACGCGACCTGACCCCACCCCCGGACCCTCGCCCGGCACCTCGCGCACCCCCGTCGCGAGGTGCCGGGCGAGTCTGTTGCGGAGGCCGGTGACCCGGGCGTCCGTCAGTCCCCGGCCGGGACGTCCGCGCCGCCGGTGGCGATGTGGTGGGCGAGCCTGGCGCGCAGCGCGGTGAGGCGGGCGATCTCGGCGTCCAGGGCGGCCAGCCGGGCGTGGACGACGGGGGCGAAGGTGTCGGGACCGGGGGAGCCGGAGCAGCGCACCGGCGGGTCCTGGTCGAGCAGGTCGAGGCGGTGGGCGCGGCTGGCCAGGTCGTCCACCGTCAGCCCGGTGGCGAGGAGTTGGCGGATCACCCGGACCCGGGCGACCTCGGCGTGGCCGTACTCGCGCTGGCCGGAGGCGGAGCGGGCGGGCGGTCGGAGGAGGCCGCGCTGTTCGTAGAAGCGCAGCGCCCTGGGTGTGGTGCCCGCCGCCGCTGCCGCGTCCCCGATCCGCATGCCCGCTCCCTGGTCGTCAGAGTTCCACGACGGTCGTCCCGAAGGTGTCCCCGGTGAACAGTCCGGTCAACGCTCCGACGGCCCGGTCGATGCCCGCCACCGGCGTCCGGGGCAGGACGATCTCCTCGGCGCGCAGCCAGCCGGCCAGGCGCTCCCGCCACTCGGCCTCCAGGTCCGGGTGGTCGAGCACGGTGAAGCCGCACAGGCTCAGGCCGAGGGTGGCGACCCGGAAGGCGTCGATCACGGCGGGTGCGTCGCCGCCCCGGCGTTCCGGTGCGAGCTGGCCGTCCAACGCGCCGACCAGGGCGAACCGGGCGCCGTGCCGGGCCGCGTCCACGGCGGCGGTCAGCTGCTCGCCGCCGACCAGGTCCAGCACGACGTCGACGCCCTCCGGTGCCGCCGCGGCCAGTTGCTCGGCGAAGGGCCGCCCGCCGGGCACCAGCGCCGCGTCGTAGCCGAGTTCGGCGGTCAGCCGCTCCGCCTTGGCGGGCGAGCGGGTGGTGCCGATCACCCGGTCGGCGCCGAGCAGCCGGGCGACCTGCCCGGCCACCGTGCCGACCGCGCCGGCCGCGCCGGTCACCAGCACCACGTCGCCCGGGCGCACCCCGACGGAGCGGGTCAGCCCGCCGTAGCCGGCCGAGGCGGCGGAGACCAGGGCGAGCGGGTCCGGGAAGTCCGACGGGACGGGGGTGAGATGCGCGGCCTCGGCGAGCGCGTGGCTCCGCCAGCCGTTCAGGTGGGTGACCAGGTCGCCGGGGCGCAGCGGCCCGTCCTCCGGTGCGGCCAGCACCTCGCCGAGGGCGGGCCCGAACAGCGCGTCCCCGGGGGCGATGTGCGGCATCGGCAGGCCGGAGCCCGCGCCGCCGATCAGCGTGCGCAGCCCGGGGAAGACCAGGAAGGCCCGGTTGCGGACGAGGACCTCCCCGGGGCCGGGCGCCGCCAGCGGCTCCTCGGTCACGGTGAAGTCCCCGGGGGCGGGCAGTCCGGCCGGTGCGGCGGTCAGCCGGACGACGCGGGCGGTGGTGGGCAGGGCCATGGCGGCACTCCTCTGAGCGGGCGGGGGAGGCGGCGGCGGTCGGTGCCGCCGCGGGACGCCCGGACGCTAACCCCTGACCCTTGCGTCAGGGGCAAGCCGCCTGGCCACGGAGGTGTCTGACGGGGTGTGGGGGACGCGGGTCTTCTAGAGTCACGCGTGGTACGGACGTACGACTGTGATACCCCCGTACGTCCGTACCGCCGGACGACCCCGAGCCGCACCGAGAGGAACGAGCAGCATGACCGAGCAGGCCCCCGAGCCCTTCGAGCCCGTCGACGAGGACTGGCGGACGGCGCTGGCGATCGTCGCCCACCCCGACGACATGGAGTACGGCGGGGCCGCGGCCGTCGCCCGCTGGACCTCGCAGGGCAAGAAGGTCGTCTACGTGATGGTGACCAGCGGCGAGGCGGGCATCGACACGCTGGACCCGGCCGAGTGCGGTCCGCTGCGCGAGGCGGAGCAGATCGCCTCGGCGCGGGTGGTCGGCGTCGACACCGTGGAGTTCCTCGGCCACCCGGACGGCGTCGTGGAGTACGGGCTGCCGCTGCGCCGGGACATCGCCCGGGCGGTGCGCCGGCACCGGCCGGACATCGTGATCACCAGCAACTTCCGGGACACCTACGGCGGGGTGTTCCTCAACCAGGCCGACCACGTCGCGGTCGGCCGGGCCACCCTGGACGGGGTCCGGGACGCCGGGAACCGCTGGGTGTTCCGCGAGCTGCTGGACGAGGGCCACGAGCCGTGGAACGGCGTGCGGCAGATCTGGGCGGTGGCCTCGCCGGAGGCGAAGCACGCGGTGGACACCACCGGGACCTTCGACCAGGGTGTCGCCTCGCTGGAGGAGCACAAGGCGTACCTGGCCGGGCTGGGCGGGGCGATGGCGGAGCCGCGGGAGTTTCTGGAGGGCTTCGGCCGGGGCGCGGGCAGCCGGCTGGGGACGCGCTTCGCGGTGCCGTTCGAGGTGTTCCCGCTGCGTTGACCTCCGGCTACCCGGAGCCGGAGCCGGAGCCGGCGTCGGGGTCGGAGTCGGCGTCGGCGTCGGTGCCCGCGCGGCGCCGGCGCCGGTAGCGCAGCACCTGCCGGAGCAGGAGGGCGGCGACCAGCACGCCCAACCCGACCGCGAACCAGACCTGGTAGCGCAGCGCCGTGTGGTACACGGCGCCGATGTTGGCGCCGGCGAGGTAGCCGAAGGTGCCCCAGACCGCCGTCCACAGCACCGCGCCGAGCAGGTTGAACGCCAGGAACCGGCGCCGGGGCATCTCCGTGGTCCCGGCGATGATCCCGTTGTACTGGCGCAGCCCGTCCACGAAGCGGGCGACCGCGACCACCTTGCCGCCGTGCCGGGCGAAGAAGCCGTCCGCGCGCTCCATCCGGGCCGGGGTGAGCAGCACGTAGCGGCCCCAGCGGTGGACGAAGGCGCGTCCGCCGGTGCGGCCGATCAGGTAGCCGAGGCCGTTGCCGAGCGCGGCGGCGCCGGTCGCGATCAGCAGGACGGCGGCGAGGTCGAGGTGCCCGGTGCCGGCGTACACCGAGGCCAGTACCAGGACGGTCTGCCCGGGCACCGGGACGCCGCAGTTGTCCAGCAGGACGAGCACCGCCACCGCGAGGTACCCGTAGTGGTCCAGCAGTGGCGCGAGTCCGGCGAGTGCCCCGGGCAGCGGGGTCGTGGGGGCGGGCACCGCTCCTCACCACCTCGCGCGGGGCGGGGTGGCGGGGGAGTGGGTCAGCGTTCCGCCTGGCGCTGTTCGATGTTGCAGTCGGGGCCGGGGTAGATCAGGCCCTCGTGGCCGTCCTCGAAGCGGACCACGTACGGCGGTTCGCCGTCGGTGCCGCGCACCTCGACGATCTCGCCCTTCTGGTCCACCATGCCCACCGACCTGCTGTGGATGTGGAGCCGGTCACCTACCGCCGCGTGCATGGTCTGCTCCCTCGGGTCGTGTGCCGGGCCGCCTCCGCGGACGGTTCCCGCTATCCACTGTGCTGCGGGGGCGGCGGGCGCGCAACGCCTCGGGCGGGCGGGGCCGGCGGGGCCGGGCCTCAGCGGGCGGACGGCTGTTGCGCGAGGTAGCCGCGGACCAGCCGCTTGCACTCGGCGATCAGCGCCGGATCGCCGTCCGGGGACTCCCGGAAGGCCAGCTTGAGCACCGCGTCGGCGGCCTCCAGGGCCACCCGCAGGGTCAGCATGACGGCCGTCGGGTCGCCCGCCCGGAACAGTTCGCCGCCGAGCGCCTGGAGCCGCAGGGCGACGGCGGTGTTGTTGTCCACGCCCGCGTCCAGCAGGTACCGGTCGTCCCGGACGCCGGTGGGGACGGCCGGTCCGGCCAGGCCGAAGTCCAGCTGGCCGAAGCCCGGCACCGCGCGCTTCATCGCCACGAACTCCTCCACCGCGAGATCGGTGAAGAGGGCGGGGCCGACCGGCGCGGCGGCGGCCAGCCGGGCGTCCAGGCGCTGGAGGTAGTGGTCGAGGTTGCGGGTGGCGAGCGCCGCCAGCAGGTCCTCCTTGCCGGCGAAGAACTGGTACAGGGTGCCGATCGGCACCTGGGCGCGCTGGGCGACCTCCTTGGTGGTGAGCGCGGTCGCCCCGACCTCGTCCAGCAGCCCGGCGCAGGCGTCCAGGATGCGGCCGTACCGCTCCAGGCTGCGCTGCTGGACCGGGCGGCGCCGGACCGGTCCGGGGGCGGGGTGACTCCTGTCGCTCATGACCTCACTGTGCCGCATCCGCTGTTGCGGCGGCGAATCACCGGGGCGCGAACGGACCGGAGTTCCCCGTGGGACGGGAGACGACTGGTGGCCGGAGCTGAACGGCACGGTGGCGGGAAGGTGTCCACGGGTTGGCATTGGTCTTGTCGTGGACGCGAAGACAGGTTCATACTCCTGAGGCGGACTACCTTGCGTGATCAACGCATGCCTCTTCGTGGTGATCACGATTCAGCTGTGGCGGCCGAGGCGCCTGTGACGGACGCTCCGCCGCCACCCGAGGTCTGGATGACGCCGTGTGCCCCCACTGCCCGCGCCACGTCCCGTGGCGCCGATTCCCTGTGTGTTCCCCGCCGAACGGAAGGAGGGGATCGGTTCGGTGACGCCGTCCTCCGGAGGGCGTGAGGCCCTCGACACCGAGCACCGCCGCCAGTTCCTGGAGTCCGGGTACCTGGTCCTGCCCGGCCTGCTGCCGGAAGCGCTGCGCGAACGGCTCGCGCCCGAGGTGGACCGGTGGGTCGACGAAGGCCTGCGGGCCCGGTCGATCGCCGCGTGCGCCGACCCCTTACGGCACGGACCGCCCCCGCTGCTGGAACTGGAACTGCCCGCCCACGGCGAACTCCTCACCCACCCGCCCCTGTTGCGCACCCTGACCCGCCTGCTCGGGCCGGACTTCGTCTTCCACCACCTGCACAGCGACCGCCAGGACCCGGGGATCCCGGGCAAGGCCTGGCACCACGACTGCGAGCCCAATGACCGCTCCGACCCGTCGCTGCTGATGGTCCACGCGCTGCACTACCTCGGCGGACTGGACGAGAAGGTCGGCAGTCTGGCCGTGCTGCCCGGCTCGCACCTGCGCACCGTCGGCAAGTCCGCCTACGCCCACCACGGCACCGGCGAACTGCCCGGCGAGGTGGTCATCGACCGGCTGCCGCCCGGCTCCACCGTGCTGCTCAACTCGGCGCTGTTCCACACCCGCCGGCCGGCACCCGAAGGGCCGGGCCGCCCCCGGTACTTCGTCGACGCCTCCTACTGCCAGGTGGGAGCGCGCTGGCGCCCGGTGAAGCCGTACTGGCGGCAGATGCTCGCCCGGGCCCGCGAACTGGACCTGGCCGACGGCCAGTGGCCCGAGCTGTTCGCGGAGCGGCACTTCACCGAGTACACCGGCAGCGAACACGCCCGCACCGAGTACACCGGAACCGTCTGAGGAGCACTGCCGTGGAGATCGTCACAGCCGTCGCCTACCCCGAGGTCCACGACGCCTACCTGCGGGACCACCCGGTGGATCGGGCCCACGAGGCGAACAGCAACATGTACGGCGAGGAGAACCTCGACCGTGCCGACCGCATCCCCGGCGGCTGGTGGCGGATCCGGCTCTCCCGGACGGACGTCCTGGGCATCGTGCTGCCCTGGCACCTGAGCGAGGGCGGGGAGCTCGAACTGGTGCCGCGCTCCGGGCTGACGGTGGGCGAGGCGGCCGAGCGGGTCCGGGCCGGCGGATCGGCCTGGACCGCCGCCAACCCGGTCTGCGCGGCGAAGCTGCGGCTGCTGAGGTGGGCCCCGCTCACGCCCGTCTTCCTCAGCACCGCCCCGGTCGACCACTCCGACTACGGGGACCTCGTGCTCCGGTCGGGGCTGATCCACCTCGACGGCCTGCACCGCATGCTGGCCTGGGAGTTGGCCGGACGGCTGCCCGAGCGGGAGCTGCTGGACGGCTACCTGGTGGGCGACCCGGGAGTGGCCGCCGGGCCCGCCCGGGCGGGCCGGAGGGGGGACGAGTCGGCGTGACCTCCGCGACGCAGCACCTCCGGTCCGCGTCCTGCGGCCACCCGGCCGACCCCGCCCACCGGGCCCGCTCGCTGCCCAACCTGCTCGCCCACCACGCCCGGGCGCACCCCGACCGGCCCGCCCTGGGCGACGGCGTCCGCACCTTCGACTACCGCACGGTCGACACCGCGGCCGACCGGATCGCCGCCCGGCTGGCCGCCGCCGGCACCCGCCGGGGCGACCGGGTCGCCCTGCTCGGGCCCCGGGACGCCCGGATGCTGGTGCTGCTGTACGGCGTGCTGCGCGCGGGCGCGGCGGCCGTGCTCGCCGATCCGGACTGGTCGGCGGCCGACCTGGCCCGGCGGCTGGCCTCCGTCCGGGTGGCCCGGGTGCTCGCCACCGAGGGCGGCCTCGGCGGGGAGGTGGTGGACGTCGAGGCGCTGCCGGAGCTGCCCCCGGTGGCCACCGAGGTACGGGGCGAGGACCTCGCGTACCTCTCCTTCACCTCCGGGTCGAGCGGCGAGCCCAAGGCGGTGGCCGTCACCCACGCCAACGCCGTGCACTACGCCCGGGCGCTGGCCGGGCGGCTCGACCTCACCGAGGCCGACGCGCCCCGCGCCGCCCACGTCACCACCCTGGCCGCCGACCTCGGCCACACCGCCTGGCTGCTCGCCCTGGCCACCGGCGGCTCGGTGCACCTCGTGCCGGACCGCGAGGTGCGCGACCCGGAAGCCTTCTGGGCCTCGCTGCGGCGCGCCCGGGTGGACGTGCTGAAGACCACCCCCTCGCACCTCACCGCCCTGCTGGAGGGCCGCCCGGCCGACTCCCCGCCGCTGCACACCGTGCTGCTCGGCGGTGAGGCGCTGCCCCGCCCGCTCGCCGCCGCCCTGCTCGACGGCGGCACCACCGCGCGGCTGGCCAACCACTACGGACCGACCGAGACCACCGTCGGCGCCACCTGCCTGCTCGTCACCTCCGCCCGCCAACTGCCCGCCGAGGAGCCGACCGTACCGATCGGCACCGCGATCGGCGAGGTGCTGCTGACCGTGGTGGACGGCGACGGCCGGGCGGTGCCGGACGGCTCGGTGGGCGAACTGCTCATCGGCGGCCGGGGTGTGGCCGCCGGGTACTTCGGCCGGCCGGACGAGACCGCCCGCGGCTTCGTCCGGCGCGACGGCCGACTCGTCTACCGCACGGGCGACCTGTGCCGGCGGCGGGCGGACGGCAGCCTGGTCTTCCTGGGTCGGGTGGACCGCCAGGTCAAGGTCCGCGGCTACCGGGTGGACCTCGCCGAGGTCGAGCGGGCGATGGACGGCCACCCGGGCGTCGCCCGCTCGGCGGCGCTGCTGCGGGAGACCGCGCTCGGCAACCAACTCATCGGTGTCGTACGGCTGTTGGACGGCGCGGACGGGACGGGGGGCCTGGACGGGGCTGGGAGCCTGGACGGGCTGCGGGCGCACCTGCGGGACCGGCTGCCCGGCTACTCCGTGCCGCAGCCGATCCTGGTGCTGCCGCGGTTCCCGGTCGGACCGAACGGCAAGCTCGACCGGCAGCGGCTGGCCGAGCTGGCGGCCGAACTGGTCGAGGCCCGGGCCGAGTCGGGCGACATCGAGTCGGACGGTACCGATTCGGACGACACCGGGGTGAACGGCGGCGCGGGGAGCGGACCGGCCGGGGAGATCGCCCGGTTCTGGGCGGGCGCCCTGGGCCTGCCCGCCGTCGGGCCGCGCGCCGACGTGCTCGGCCTCGGCGGGGACTCCATCCTCGCCATGCGCACCATCGCCCTCCTGCGGCGCTCCGGCCTGCGGGTCGCCTACGAGGACTTCTACCGGTACCCGACGGCGGAGGGCCTGGCGGCGGCCGCCGTCCCGGTCGCGCCGTCCGTCCCGGCCCCGCGCGGCTCCACGAGCGGTCGCCGACTCGCCCCGGCCCAACGGTGGTTGTACCGGCAGCGGACGGTGCGGGACCTGCGGCACTGGAACCAGTCGGTGCTGCTGCGCTGTCGCACCGCCGTCGACCCGGAGGCGCTCTCGGCGGCCGTCGCGGCCGTCCTGGAACGGCACCCGGCGCTGCGCCGGCCGGTCACCCCGGACGGCTGCGGCGAGGTCCGGGCGGTGGCCGAGCTCGACCCGGTCTCCTTCTCCCGGATCCCGCGCGCGGCCGGGGAGATCGCCGACACCGTCGCCGGGGTCTGCACCGAACTCCACCGCAGCCTCGACCCGTCGGCCGGCCGGCTGCTGCGCGCCCACCTGTTCACCGGCCCGCCCGGCACCGACGACCGGCTCGCGCTGATCGCGCACCACCTGGTGGTCGACGGGCTGTCCTGGCGGATCCTGCTGGACGACCTGGCGCACGCGTACCGGGCGGTGCTCGACCGGAAGCCGGTCGACCTGCCGCCGACGGCGGACTTCTACGCCTGGGCGGCGGTCTCGTCCTCCGACGCGGCGGAACCCGTCGCCGGGGACGCCACCGTCAGAGAAGCCGGGGAAGCCGGGGAAGCCGAGGAGGCCGGGGAGGTCGAGGAGCCCGTCGCGCTCAGCTGGGCGCTCGACCCGGACGCCACCGCCCGGCTGATCGCCCGGCACGGTGCCGGGGCCGGGTTGGAGGCCGTACTGCTGGCCGCCTTCGCCGAGGCCGTCACCGGCGACGGCGGCCGCCCCCGGCTCGCGGTGGAGGTCGAGACCCACGGCCGGGACGCGGTCGGCGACCCGGGCGAATTCCTGGACACCGTCGGCTGGTTCACCGCCGTCAAGCACGTCGAGCTGGACGCCGGGGCCACCCCGGACACCGTGGCCCGGCGGCTGCGCGAGGCCCCCGTCCGGCCGATGGACGGGCCCGGCGGACGGCCCGCCGTCGGCTTCAACTTCCTCGGCACCTTCCGGCTGCCCGAGGAGCCCGCGCTGGACTGGACCGTCGCCGCCGAACAGGCCGGCACGGCCCGCTGTACGGGCGGCGACCCGCTGTACGAACTGCGGCTCACCGCACGGGTGGTGGAGCAACGGCTGGTCGCCGACCTGGTGTACGGCCGGCCCGGCCTGCCGCACCCCGCCGCCGAGCGGATCACCGGGCGGTTCGCCCGCGCCGTGGCGGCCGAGGCGCAGGCCGATGTCCAGATCGACCCCCAGGTCGAGGTCGTCGGCCAGGCCGACGCGCGGGCCGACGCCGGGGCGCCGGAGGCCGCACCGCCCGTCCGGGCACCGCTGTCCACCTCCGGCCAACTGCTGCACCCCGGTGTCGCCCCGACGGCCCGGGCGACGGTGCGCGAACCCGCCCGGGTGCTGCTCACCGGCGCCACCGGCTACCTCGGACGACACCTGCTGGAGGCCTTCCTGGCGCGCGGCGCCGAGGTCACCTGCCTGGTGCGGGCCGCCGACGACGCCGAGGCGCTGAAGCGGCTCGGCACCGGCGCGGCGGGCGCGGTCCGGCCCGCCCGGGCGCTCGCCGGGGACATCGACCGGGACGGCCTCGGCCTCTCCCCGGCCGCACTGGAACACGCCCGGGGCGCCCACCTGGTGGTGCACGCGGCGGCGGACGTCCGACTGGTGGCCTCACCCGACGAGCTGGAACGCACCAACCACACGGCGGTGCGCCGACTGCTCGACTGGGTCGGGGAGCACGCCCCGGACGCCCGGGTCCACCACGTCTCCACGCTGGCCGTCTCGGGCGGCGTCGACGGCCCGCCGCGCCGCTTCAGCGAGGCGGACCTGGAGATCGGCCAGCACTTCCGCACCCCGTACGAGCGGACCAAGTACCGGGCCGAACAGGCCGTCCGGGCCTGGGCCGCCCGCGGGCACGCCGCCTACCTGCACCGCAGCGGCCACATCGCGGCGCACAGCCGGACCGGCGCGTTCCAGGCCAACGCCGGCGACAACCGGATCTACCAGCTGCTCCGCGGCTACCTGCTGGCCGGCGCCGCGCCGAGCCGGCCGGGCACCGCCTTCGCGTTCTCGTACGTGGACACGGTGGCCGCCGGGATCGCCGCGATCGCCCTCGACCCGTACGCCGCGCCCGGCGCGTACCACGTGGAGACGCCGCACGCCGTCCCGCACGACGAGCTGGTGCGGTGGCTGGCCGGGCACGGCCACGCCGTACGGCTCACCGACGAGGCGGCCTTCGCGGCCGCCCTCGCCCGGGCCGAGCGCCGCCACCCGACGGCCGCCCGGGTGGCCGCGGCCTGGGCGGCGCAGGAGGAGCGCCGCGTCCTGGTGGACAGCTCGTACACCACCGCGGTGCTCGACCGCCTGGGCGTGCGGTTCGCCGCGCCGACCCCGCGGTGGTGGTCGGCCGCACTCACCTGGGCCGCCGAGGCCGGCTACCTGCCGCCCGTCGGTCCGACCCCGCCCACCCGTGACGACATCCGTGACGACGTCCGCGACGGCGCCAGTCACGACATCCGTGACGACGTCCGCGACGGCGCCGGTCACGACCCCCGAGACGACATCCGTGAAGGCAGGACCAACCCGTGAAGGCAGGCCCCGTGTCCCAGCTCTCCCCGGCGCTCAAGCAGGCCACCCCGGTCGTCGCCGTACGCGGCGAAGGACTCCACCTCTACGACGCCGACGGCCGCCGCCACCTCGACTTCACCTCCGGCGTGGGGGTGACCAGCACCGGCCACTGTCACCCGAAGGTGGTCGAGGCCGTCCGGGAACAGGCCGGCCGGCTGATCCACGGGCAGTACACCACCGTGCTGCACGACCAGCTGCTCACGCTCACCGAGCGGCTCGGCGAGGTCCTGCCGTCCGGCCTGGACTCGCTGTTCTACGCCACCGCCGGCACCGAGGCGGTGGAGGCCGCGCTGCGGCTCGCCCGGCACGCCACCGGACGGCAGAACGTGATCGTCTTCGAGGGCGCGTTCCACGGCCGCACCATGGGCGCGGCCTCGCTCACCACGGCCGGCACCCGGTTCCGGGCCGGCATCGGCCCGCTGATGCCCGGGGTCGCGGTGGCGCCCTTCCCGGCCGCGTTCCGGCTCGGGCTGTCCGAGGACGAGGCGGTGGCGCACGCCCTGCGCGGACTGGACGAGGTGCTCGCCACCGTCTCCGCGCCCGCCGAGACGGCCGCGATGTTCGTCGAGCCGGTGCTCGGCGAGGGCGGCTACGTCCCGGCCCCGCCCGGCTTCTTGGCCGGGCTGCGCGAGCGGGCCGACCGGCACGGGATCCTGCTGGTGGTGGACGAGGTGCAGACCGGCTTCGGCCGCACCGGCCGGTTCTGGGCCCACCAGTACGAAGAAGGGGTGCGCCCCGACGTCCTGATCACCGCCAAGGGCCTGGCCAGCGGCTTCCCGCTGTCCGCGATCGCCGCGCCCGCCGAGCTGATGGGCCGTGCCTGGCCCGGCTCGCAGGGCGGCACCTACGGGGGCAACCCGGTGGCCTGCGCCGCCGCGCTGGCGACCCTGGACGTGCTGCGCGAGGAGCGGCTGGTCGAGAACGCGGCCGAGCAGGGCGCCCGGCTGCTGGCCGGGCTGCGGGCGGTCGCCGCCGAGGCGCCCGGGATCGCCGACGTCCGCGGGCTCGGACTGATGGCCGCCAGCGAGTTCTGCCGCCCGGACGGCACCCCGGACCCGGAGGCGGCCCGGCGCGCCCAGCAGGCCGCGGCCGAGCACGGCCTGCTGCTGTTGCTGTGCGGGATCCACCTCAACACGGTCCGGATGATCCCCGCGCTGGTGGTCACGGCCGAACAGATCGACGAGGGCCTGGAACTGTGGGCGAAGGCCGTCGCGGCCGGCGGCCGGTAGGGAGGAGAGGACATGGACGCGGTGACCGAAATCGGCTGGAGCAGCCTGGAGTTGGACGCCCGGCGGGAGCTCTGGTCGCTCCCGCTGGAGGAACGGGAGCGGCGGCTGCTCTGGGCCGACGCGCGGGCCGGGCGGTGGGGCGCGGGTGAGCAGGTGCGGACCAGGCTGCGGGAGTTCGTCCGGAACGCCGCCGACTCGGTGGGCATCACCCATGTGAGCGGCCTGGTGGACGCGACCCGCCCGGAACAGGAGATCACCGAGGTGCTCTCCTTCCTGCTGGGGGACTTCGGCCGGATCGTCCCGCAGAACGGGCGCGGCGACCTCACCTCGGTGCTGCACGACCAGGACGGCGACGGAAACACCGAGCTCGGCTTCCACTGCGACACCTGCGACCTGCTGGTCCTGCTCTGCCTGCGGCCCGCCTTCGACGGCGGCGGGCTGACCAAGCTGGCGAGCGCCCGGCACGTGCACGACCTGATCGAGCGGGAGCGGCCGGACGCGCTGGCCACGCTCCGCGAGGAGTGGACCTTCGAGCGCAGCGGCCGGGCCGGTCCGCAGGTGGTGGTCACCCCGATCCTGTACGACCGCAAGGACGGGACGATCGGGTGCTACTACCAGACCCGCACCGTCCGCTCCTCTCCCGACCGCGGCGGACCGGAGTTGACGGACCGTCAGTGGGAGGCGCTCGGCGTGCTGGACGAGGTGCTCTATCGGCCGGAGATCGCCTTCGGGCTGCCGATGGCCGCCGGTGACCTGCTGATCATCCGCAACAGCCGCGTGCTGCACGGGCGTTCGCCGTTCATCGACGAGCCGGGTCCGTACGCCCGGCGGATGCTGCGGGTCTGGGTGAACGAGGGGGAGGAGTGGACGCCGTGACCGCTGGAGCCGAGAGCACGGGTGCCGTGACCGCCGGAGCCGGCACCGGAGGCGCGCCCGCACCGCACGGGCGGGTGGCGATCGTCACCGGCGGGGGCAGCGGCCTCGGCCGGGCCTCGGCACTGGCCCTGCTGGCGGCCGGCTGGACCGTGGCCGTCGCCGGTCGGCGCAAGGACGCGCTGGAGGAGACCGCCGCCCTGGCCGGGCCCGGAGCCGCCCGGGTGCTGCCCGTCCCGACGGACATCCGCAGCCCGGAGGAGGTCGCCCGGCTCTTCGACACCGTCCTCGACCGCTACGGCCGGGTGGACCTGCTGTTCAACAACGCGGGCGCCGCCGCCCCGCGCCGGCCGATCACCGAGACCCCGTTCGAGGACTGGAACCGGGTGCTGGACACCATCGTCACCGGCGGCTTCCTCTGCGCCCGCGAGGCCTTCCGGGTGATGAGCACCCAGACCCCGCAGGGCGGGCGGATCATCAACAACGGCGCGCCCTCGGCCTACGTGCCGCGCCCCAACTCCATCGCGTACACCGCCGCCAAGCACGCCGTGCTCGGCCTCACCAAGGTGCTCGCCCTGGACGGCCGGGCGTACGGCATCTCCTGCGGGCAGATCGACGTCGGCAACGTCACCCCGGTGGACGGCGGCCCGCAGCCGGCCGCGATGCAGGCCGACCGGACCATGGCCGTCGAGGCGACCATCCCGGTGGACCGCTTCACCGAGGCCCTGGTGCTGATGGCCTCGCAGCCGCCGGACACCACCATCCAGTCCCTGGTCGTGCTGCCGACCACCATGCCGTTCGTCGGAAGGGGCTGAGCCGTGCTGGTCAGCGCACGCTCCTTCGCGGAGTACCGGGCGATGTTCGCGCTCACCGAACGCGACCTGGCGCAGCGCGTCCTGGACTGCCCGGCCGGCGCCGCGAGCTTCGTGGCGGAGGCCGGGCGGCGCGGCATCGACGCCGTCGCCGTCGACCGCCAGTACGCCGAGCACCGCGAGGAGCTGGGCCTGCTGGTGGAGCGGGAGACCGGGTTCAAGCGCGAGCGGCTGGTGAAGGAGACGGCCGACCACGTGTGGTCCTGGTACACCGACGCGGACGACATGATCCGCCAGTGGACCGCCAACGCCCGGGACTTCCGCGCCGACATCGCCGCCCGCCCGGACCGCTACGTGGCCGGCTCGCTGCCCGAACTCCCCTTCGCCGACGACTCCTTCGACCTGGTGCTCAGCTCGCACCTGCTGTTCTCGTACGGCAACCGGCTGGACGGGGACTTCCACCGGGCGGCCCTGCTGGAGCTCGCCCGGGTGGCGCGGCGCGAGGTGCGGGTGTTCCCGCTGATGGTGTACGACACGCGGGAGCGCTACCCCGGGCTGGAGCCGCTGCGCGAGGAACTGGCGGACCTCGGCGTCCCCAGCCGGGTGGAGCGGGTGGCCTACGAGTTCCGGCCGGGGGAGAACGAGATGCTGGTGCTCGCCACGGCGGGCTACCGGACGCCGGCCCGGACCGCGGCGGGCGCGGCGGTGGCCGAGGACCCGGTGCGGTGGCGGCACCGGGAGGCCGGGGACTGACCGCTGCCGGTCGCCCGCTCGCGCCCCGGGTCGGAGCCGTACGAGCTCAGGCCCGGGGCGGGCCCGGGCGGGTCGGTCGGTCGGCGGCCCGGTCGGTGGGTCGGTCGGCGGCCCGCGGAAATCCGTACCGGTTCGTTGTCGTCCGTTTCCGGTGGGTGCCGCGTCCTGGTGGTATGAACCACTGTCCAGTCCGACCCGAACCCGACCTGCGCCCCGGCCCCCAGGAAGCCGCGCCGGACCGAGGGACCCCGCCTCCGCGCCGGGCCGATCCGGTGGTGCCGGTGCCGGTGCCGGTGCCGGTGCTGGTCGCGGTGGCGGCGGTGGCGTCCGCGCTCCTGCTCCGGGGCCTGCTGCTGCAGTACGAGTCGTCGGACTGGTACTACTTCCTCGGCCCCTGGTACCGGTACATCGCGGCGCACGGCGGATTCCAGGCCCTCGGCGACACCGGCTTCTCGGACTACAACGTCCCCTACCTGTACCTGATGGCCGCGCTCGGCCGGCTGCCGGTGCCCGCGCTGACGGCGGTCAAGTGCCTGTCGGTCCTCTTCGACCTGGCGCTGGCCTACTACACCCACCGCATCGTCGCGCTGCGGTGGCCGCACCGGCCCTGGCGGCCGTTCGCGGCGGCGGTGACCGTGCTGTTCCTGCCCACGGTCGTGACCAACAGCGGGTGGTGGGCCCAGGCCGACGCGATCTTCACCGCCTTCCTGCTCGGCGGCGTCCACCACCTCCTGCGCGGCCGGCCCTGGTGGACCTGCGCCTTCTTCGGGATCGCCCTGGCCTTCAAGCTCCAGGCGGTCTTCCTCTTCCCCCTGCTGCTCGTCGTGGTCCTGGCCCGGCGGATGCCGTGGCGGTGCCTGCTGGCCGTCCCGGCCGCCTACCTGGCGCTCGACGTCCCCGCCGTGCTGCTCGGCGCCGACCCCTGGCAGCTGCTGACGGTGTACGCCCGGCAGACCGGGACCTACCGGGACCTCACGCTCAACGCGCCGTCGGTCTACCAGTTCGTCTCGGTGCCGTCCGGCGAGGACGACCCGGTGCGCCGGGCGGGCGTGCTGGTCGCGGGCCTGCTGGTGCTGGCGCTGATCGCCCTGGCGGTCCGGGCCCTGCGAAGCGCCGGAGGCGCGGCCGGAGAGTCCCTTGCCGGCAGGTCCACGGCCGGGGGCGGACGGGCGGGGCTCACCGGGACGGGGATCCTGCTGCTGGCCACGGTCTTCGCGATCGCGGTGCCGTTCCTGCTGCCGTCCATGCACGAGCGCTACTTCTACGTCGCGGACGTCCTCAGCGTGATCGTCGCCTTCCACCTGCCCCGGCGGCTCTGGTACCTGCCGGTGCTGGTCCAGCTCGCGTCCTTCGGCAGCTACCTCAAGTTCATCGCACCCGGCGTGGCGCCGTACCTGTCGATGCCGGCCCACGGCGCGCTGATGCTGCTGGCACTGGTCGCCGTACTCCGGGCTGCCGCCCGGGAGTTCGGCCTGCTCCGGGTCTGACCGGAGCCGGGGTGGGCCCGGCGGCGCTGCCACGCCCGCCCCGACTCCCTCGCGGGTGCGGTCAGTTGACGAAGACCGCCGGGCTTCCCGACTGGCTGGTGTCCGCGACCGGCCCGTACGTCGCGGAGAAGTAGCCGTCGGCCGGGCAGAGCGTCGAACCGCCGCTCTTGGCGAAGTGCTCGGTGCGGAAGGCCAGGCTGTGCGCGGTGTTGTCGGCGCTGCCGGTGAACGCGCCGCTCAGCTGGTAGGAGCAGGTGATGGTGCCGAACCAGGTGTCCAGCACGGCGGTGGCCTGGATCGTCCCGGCGGACCCGCCGGTCAGGGTGACCGGCAGGCCGGGCGCGTCGGAGACGGTGACGCCGTACGGCAGGTTGCCGACCGTCAGGCTGCGCACCGAGGTGACCCCGGTGACGTTGGCGGTGCACGAGCCGAAGGTCAGCCCGGTCAGCGACGCGGTCGCGCTGCCCGGCGCCGCCGGGTTGCCCAGCACCGAGGCCGAGAGCTGCGAGGTGGCGCAGGTGACACCGGTGGTGCTGGTCGCGGTCGAGTAGAAGGTGGCCTTGGTGCCCGGGGCGAGCGGTGCGGCGAGCGCGTCGCCGACGGCGACGGCGGTGCCGCCCGCGCTCCCGGCGGTGAGGACCGGGCCGGCGGCGAGGGACTCGGGCGACGCGGAGGCGGGTACGGCGGCCAGCGCGAGCGCGGCGGTCGCGCAGACGGCGGCGGCGGTGGCGGGGAGGCGGCGGCTGAAGCGCATGGGAAAACCTCTTCCTCGGTGAGGGGCGAGAAGACGTCCTCTCGCGCGTTCCCGAGCGGTGGGGGCCGGGGAGCGCGCGGCGTTTCCGGGTCCACAGGGTCCAGCCGTGACCGCATGCCGTCAAGGCGATCGGACGAACTTGCTGACATTTCGTCAACAAGGCCGTCCTCGCCGACGACGCCACGACGCCACGACGGCGCGACGCCACCCACGGTGCCCGGGGCTTGCGGCGCGGGTCTTCCCTCCACCCGCCGGGAACCGCCACTGTGGTGGACGCGGATCCCTCGGACGGGGTGGGTGGAGTGGGCGACCAGCACGAGACGCACAACAGGATCAGCCAGAGCACCATCCACGGCAACGTGTTCATGGGCGGCGTCCTCACGCTGATGGGCGGCCGCAGACCGCGCCTGCGGCTGCTGATCGCCGTGCTGAGCGTGCTGGCCCTGTTGGGGGCCGGCACGACGTACTGGGCGCTGACCGCGACGGAGGGCGGCAAGGGGCCGGAACTCGGTGCCCACTACGACCCCGAGCACGCCGACGCCGACTCGACCACGGTCGTCCCCCGGGTCGTCAAACCGACCGACCCGCCGGCTGTCACCGGCTGCGAAGGCGCCCGGACGTGGGCGCACGCGCAGGGCGGTACGGACGTGGGCGCGTCGCCGCTGTCGGTCTCGATGGTCGGCAACGGCCACACCGTGGCGATCGAACAGGTGCGGGCGACGATCGTGGGCGAGCCCCGCGACCCGCTGCCCGGCACGGTCGTGGACTGCGCCGGACAGGGGGAGGGCAAGAAGATCGACATGGGCGTCGACCTGGACTCCCCGAACCCGGTCGCGCTGATCGGGGCCGCCGGACCGGTGTCGTTCGCCCCCTACTTCACCGACAAGTACCTCTACCTGGAGGACCGGAAGCCCGAGATCGTCAGCCTCACCGTGCTCGCGACCCGGCACAGCTACGACTACGTGCTCACGGTCGAGGGCACCGTCGACGGCAAGCGCCGCACCTGGACGCTGAAGGACGGCGACCGCCCGTTCCACGTCTCCGGAGTGCGCAGGGAGTCCGGCACCGAGCTGTCGACCCACGGCAGGGGCTGGGAGACCAGCTACGGCACCGGCTCCGGCGAGCGCATCCGGTGCAACCCCTGCTACGACCAGGACCAGCAGGAGATCCCGGGCACCACGGTCGCCGTCGCTCCGGCCGGCTACAGCTTCCCCTCCGAACCGGGATACCAGCCGGGGGATCCGATCGCCCCGCCGAAGGACCGGCCGACCGCGCAGACGCCGCCGCTGACGGTGGACGGGCACGACGCGGAGTCCGTCGCGATCGCCTGGGCCGTCACCTCGGGCACCTTCGACACCTCCCGCGGCGACACCGGGCCGGCGGCCATCCTGAGCCGGTCGCGCCGGTACCTGGCCTCCGAACTGGCCGCCGCCGGCGGCGGGTTGACCGCCTGCGAGGAGAACGGGCCGGCCTGGCCCGCCGACCTGACCGCACGCCGGGGCTGGTCGCTGGTCAGATGGGTGGTCGCGGGGCCCGCGGCGGGCCGCTTCGATCCGCGCGACCTCACCGGCGAGGTGGTCGAGCTGGAGGTCTCCGCCTACTGCACCTACGCCGCCGAGGAGGGCTGGTTCCGAACGCCCAGGCAGTCGTACACCCCGCGACTGACGCTCCGACGCGGGCCCGACGGCGGCTACCTGATCTCCGACATCGGCAAGGTGACCTACGACATCCCGGCGCTCACCGACCCGGCCCCGCAGCCCTGAACGGCCCGACCCGAGCGCCGCGCCCCGAGGGCCTGTCTTCGAACTCGCGTCTGCGAGAATCCCGGCATGGCTGAGCACGAGAGCGACCACGGCTACCTCCTGGACAACCGCCAGTCGGAGGCGGGCATCCGCTTCGGCGCCCTCGCCGAACTCTTCGACCCGGTGACCTTCCGGCACGTCGACGCCCTCGGGATCGGCCCCGGCATGCGCTGCTGGGAGGTCGGCGCGGGCGGCCCCTCGGTGCCGCTCGGGCTCGCCGAACGCGTCGGCCCGACCGGCGCGGTGGTCGCCACCGACATCGACGTCTCCTGGACCGCCCCCGCCGCCGGCGGCGTGATCGAGGTGCTGCGCCACGACGTGGCCGCCGACCCGCCGCCGCCCGGCGGCTTCGACCTGGTGCACGCCCGGCTGGTCCTGGTGCACGTCGCCGACCGCGCCGAGGCCCTGCGCAGGATGGTGCGGGCGCTGCGCCCCGGCGGCCGGCTGCTCCTGGAGGACGCCGACCCGGCCCTGCAACCGCTGCTCTGCCCCGACGAGTCCGGCCCCGACGAGCGCCTCGCCAACCGGCTGCGGACCGGCTTCCGCACCCTGATGGCGGGCCGCGGCGCCGACCTCGCGTACGGGCGGACGCTGCCCAGGGCGCTGCGCGAGGCGGGCCTGGTCGACGTCCAGGCCGACGCGTACTTCCCGATCACCTCGCCGGCCTGCGCGGTCCTGGAGGACGCGACCGTCCGGCAGATCCGCGGACTGCTGGTACGGGAAGGCCTCGCGACGGACGAGGAGATCGACCGTCACCTGGCCAACGTCGCCACCGGCCGGCTCGACCTGGCCACCGCCCCGATGATCTCCGCCTGGGCGCGCCGCCCGTGACGTCCCCCGGGCCGCCGCCCGCAGGCCTGGACGGGGCCGGGGCCGGCGCGCTGCTCGCCGAGGTGCGCGCCTCCGCCGGGCGGGTCCTCGCCACCGTCGGCACGCTGACCGACCGGCAGGCCCGCGAGCCCTCGACGCTGCCCGGCTGGAGCCGCGCCCACGTCCTCACCCACCTCGCCCGCAGCGCCGACGCGTACCGGTGGCTGCTGACCGTGGCCCGCACCGGCACCGAGCCGGGTCCGCGCGCCGGGTCCGCCGCGCCGGACCACGCCCCGCGCGAGGGCGCCGGGCGCGGTGCGGCGGAGCCGGCCGCCGACCTGCGGAACAGCCTGGACGGGATGTTCGCGGCCGCCGACGCGATGCCCGTCGAACGGTGGTCCACGCCGGTCACCGCCCTCGCCGGCTGGCGGCACCCGGCGTGGTTCACCCTGCACCGGGCGTGGCGGGAGCTCGAAACCCACCACGTCGACCTGGACCTCGGCCACTCGACCGCCGACTGGCCCACCGGGTACGTCGCCTGGGCGCTCGACGGGACGGCGGCCGCCCTGGCCGCGCGCGGATTCCCCGTCGCCCGGCTGACGGCCACCGACCTCGGCCGCGACTGGGCCCTGGCCCCGTCCGGCCCCACCGTCAGCGGCCCCGGCCACGCCCTGCTCGCCTGGCTGTCGGGGCGCGGGTCGGTGGAGCGCCTGCGGGCGGAGGGCCTGCGGGCGGACGGGCCGCTGCCCGGGCCGCCGGGGTGGCCGCTGCCGCCGGTGCCCGGCTGGGGCTGAGGCGGCGGGTCCGGCGTCCGGTCGCCGGAATGCGGCAACATCTGCTCCTGTAGCGGCGGTTCGGCCTCGTTCACCTCCGCGTCGGCGGGGTTTCCCGAGGGGCGGGTCCACTGGAACGGCGGCTCCGGCGGGTTCCGGCGGCGCGATGCCGCCGTCCGCCACCCGCAGGGGAGGTGGCGGGCGGCGGCCGCCCGGCGCAGACTCAGCAGGCATGACGCCCTCCCTCCCGACCACGGACCGAACCCCCAGCGCGGACCGAACCCCGACCATGGACCGACGCCCGCACCTGCTCGTCGTGAGCGGCCCGCCCGGAGCGGGCAAGACCACGCTGGCGCACGCCCTGGCCGACGCGCTCGGCCGCCCGGCGGTCTGCCGGGACGAGATCAAGGAGCGGATGGCCGCCGCCCGGCCGGCCCCGGCCGAGGAGCTGGGCCTGGCCCTGGGCCTGGACCAGGACCTGAACCAGCGGACGCTGACCGAGTTCTTCCGCACCGTCGACGGACTCCTGCGCGCGGGAACGGACCTGGTGGCGGAAGCGGCCTTCCAGGACCGGCTGTGGCGGCCCGGTCTGCTGCCGCTCGTCGGCCGCGCCGAGCTGCGCATCGTACGCTGCACCGTCGACCCCGGGACCGCCCGCGAGCGCATCGCCCGCAGGGCCGCCGAGGAACCAGGGCGCGCCGTCCACGCGGACGGTGAGCTGCTGCGCCGCATCGCGCGCGGCGAGCGGCCGATCGAGTCCTGGGTGCCGATCGCGCTCGACGCCCCCTGCCTGGCGGTGGACACCACCCGGGGCTGGAATCCGCCGCTGGAGCGGATCACGGCCTTCGCCGCCGGTGCCGCCGGTGCCACCGAGGAGCCGTCCGGGTGGGTGGGGAACCACGTGCCGCGGGGTCGGAAGAGCTGACAGGACCGCGCGGTGCCGCGATCGCATCCCGATGCGTCCGGGACCTGTGCCGGCCCCTCCTGCGGCGCCACGCCCTAACCTCGACGGTATGGACGCGTTCGAACACCCGGGCGGGCAGGCCGTCGTTCCCCCGGGGGAGGAGCTGGAAGGCCTGGTACGGCTGCTGGACCGGCGCGGCGCGGTGGTGCTCAGCGGGGCCGGCCTGTCCACCGAGTCCGGTATCCCCGACTACCGCGGCGCCACCGGCCGCCGCCGCAGCGGCACCCCGATGACGTACCAGGAGTTCACCGGCAGCGCGGAGGCCCGGCGCCGCTACTGGGCCCGCAGCCACACCGGCTGGCCCGCGATCGCCGGGGCCCGGCCCAACGCCGGGCACCACGCGGTGGAACGGCTGCGCCGGGCCGGGCACGTCGCGGCGGTCATCACCCAGAACGTGGACGGCCTCCACCACGCGGCCGGCACCCGGGAGGCCGTCGAGCTGCACGGCGGACTCCGCCGGGTGGTCTGCCTCGACTGCCGCCGCACCAGCACCCGGGCCGAGCTGGACCGGCGGCTGGAGGAGCTCAACCCGGGCTTCCGGCCGACCCGGGCGGAGCTGCGGCCCGACGGCGACGCGCGGCTGCCGCAGTCCGCGGTGGACGGCTTCCGGGTCGCCGCCTGCACGGCGTGCGGCGGCGTGCTCAAGCCCGACGTGGTCTTCTTCGGCGAGAACGTCCCGCCGCCCCGGGTCGAGCACTGCTACGAACTGGTCGACGCGGCGGGCTCGTTGGTGGTCCTCGGATCCTCCCTGGCGGTCCTGTCCGGGCTGCGCTTCGTCCGCCGCGCCGCCCGGGCCCGGCTGCCGGTCGCGATCGTCAACCAGGGGCCGACACGCGGGGACGAACTCGCCCGGCTCCGCCTCGACCTGCCGCTGGGGGCGGCCATGACGGAGGTCGCCCGGCTGCTCGACGCGGCCTGACCGGGCCGGCCGGCGTTCCGGCCGGCCCGGTCGGCCCGGTCAGCCGGCGGGCAGGGCCGGTCGGCCCGGTACCCACAGCGGCACCCGGCCGGCGCGCGGCATGGAACGTGCCGCGTCCTGTTCCAGCCAGCCGGCCACCCGCTCCGGATCGCCCTCGCACAGCTCCACCAGCGCGGCCGCGGCGATCCGGGTGCAGCACAGCACCAGCGCCAGGGTGTCCTGGCGGCAGTGCCGCTCCCGCACGTACGCCTCGGCGCGCTCCTCGATCCGGCGGGCGTGATCCGGCCCGTCCTCGGCGGTCAGCGCCTGGACCCCGTGCCACACCAGGGTCAGCGCACAGGGCTCGGCCGGGTGCGAGGCGCCCTCCCGACGCGCCTGCTCCCGGGCCTCCGCCGAGCGCTGCCCGAGCCACTCCAGCGCCGCCGGACCGTCCTCCCGGCAGGAGCGCAGCACCAGCTCCGCGGCCCGGGCGACCACGGCCCGCAGCACCTCCGGCGCGGGCGCCCGCAACCCGGACGCGGGCCCGTCCCCGAACGCCAGCCAGGCATCGGCGAACGAGGCCGCCCGCAACCCGCCCACCCAGGCCGGCGCCCCGCCCTCCGTACTCAGCCAGTCCTGCGCCCCCAGCCGCACCAGCCCCACGGCCGCCAGGCGCACCGCGTCCCCGTCCAGCTCCCGCAACCATCCATTCCGCACCAGCACACACCCCCGTCAGCGGTTCATCCCCGTGAGGCTCATCCCACCACACCGGGACGGGAACGAACTAGACAGGGGCACGTCACAATCCGGAAGCGGGCCTTCCGGGTGGTTCTCCTGCGGGGACAGCCGCGCCGCGGGGGCGGGTGGCGGGATCGTCCGGTCGCGCTGCGGTCGGATCGGCGGCGCGGCGCGGCGCGGCGCGGCGGGTGCGGCGGCCGCGTGAGAGTGACCGGCGGGAGCGCGCGGCCGCGGCCCCGGGGGCGGCGGGATCCGGCCAGGGTTCGGCCGGGTGTGCGGGCCGCCGCATGGGGTGGCCGGGTTTCGGTGTGACGGCCGTGGCGTGTTCGGTCGTTCGGGGTGTGGGCGTCGGGTGAGTTGGGCAGGGACGCGTCAGGACCCGGGCGGCTGTGCGGACGCCCGGTGCGTCAGGGCTGGGCCGGTCACGGCCCGCCGTCAGTGTGCCGTGAGCCCGTCGACCGGGCCGCGGGCGCCCTTCACCGATCCCGCCGGGTCGATCACCGGTAGCGGACCCCACGGATGGTGCGGGTGGCGTCCGGCGCGAGGGTGATCCGTTCGGGCCGGTCGACGCCCGCGGCCCGGACGGTGGGCGGGTGCGGCGCGGCGTGCTCGGCGAACGCGACCGGCTGGTCCGTGACTTGGGCGCCGGTGCGGTGGCCCGGGGCTTCGCGGGTGGTGCGTGCGGCCGTGCGGTCTCGATGGGCGCCGGACTCCAGCGTGCGGCCGGGAGCGCCGGCGCCGGGGAAGCAGGGGAGCGATGGGTGGGCCGGTTGCGACGGAAGGGACGGACCGAAGATGGATGTGACGACGCGGACGGCGGTCGCGGCGGACCGCGCAGCGGAGGGGGAGGCGCGACACCGGACCTCGGCGGGGGTGTTCTGGCGCTACTGGACCGGATCGCTGGTCAGCCGGCTCGGGAACCAGGTGTCCGTCGTGGCCCTGCCGCTGATCGCCGTGCTCACCCTGCACGCGACGGCCTGGCAGGTCGGCCTGGTCACCGGCGCCGGGTACCTGGCCTGGCTGCTGGTCGGACTGCCGGCCGGGGTCCTGGTCCACCGGCTCCCGCTGCGCGGCACCCAGGTGGCGATGGACCTGTTGCGCGGGGCGGCGGTGGCCTCGGTGCCGGTGGCGGCGGCCCTGGGCGTACTGCGCCTGCCGCAGCTGGTGGTGGTCGCGCTGCTGGTCGGGCTGGCGGGTGTGGTCTTCGACGTCGGCAACTCCACCTTCCTGCCCTCGATCGTCGCCAAGGAGGAGCTGACCGTCCGCAACAGCCTGCTCTCCGGCAGCAGCGCCGCGACCGAACTGGCCGGCCCCTCGCTGGGCGGGGTGCTGGTCCAACTCGTCGGCGGCGCGGCCGCGATGGTGCTGGACGCGGTCAGCTACCTGGTCTCGGCGGCGCTGCTGCGCAGTCTGCCGCGCGCGGAGCGGCCCGCCCGGCGGCCGGGCGGCGCGGGGATGTGGAGGCAGATCCGCGAGGGCTGGCACTTCGTCACCCGACATCCGGTGATCGGGCCGTGTGCCGCCTACGCCACCGCGGTCAACTTCGTCTCCGGCGGGCTGATGACGCTCACTCCGGTGTTCCTGGTGGACGCCCTCGACGCCCCGGCCGCGGCCGTCGGCGCGCTGATGGCCACCGGAGGCCTGGGCAGCCTGGTCGGCGCCGCCCTGACGCCCCGGGTGGTCTCCCGGATCGGCAGCGGTGGCGCCCTGCGGTGGTCGGCACGGATCGCCGCGCTCGTCACCTTCCTGCTCCCGGTGGCCGGTTCCGGATGGGCGGCGCTGGTCTTCGCCCTCGGCAACGCGGGCTTCGCGGCGGGCGTCGTGGTCACCACCATCGTCGCCCGCACCCACCGGCAGACCCACACTCCGCCGGAGCTGCTCCCGAGGGTGATGGCCACCGTCCGGTTCGTCTCCTGGGGCTCCATCCCGGTCGGCGCGCTGCTGGCCGGTGCCGCCTCCACGGCCTGGGGGCCGCGTACGGCCCTGCTCCTGCTGGCGGTGTGCAGCCTGGCGGGCCCGGTGATTCTGGCGGCCGGCCCGCTCCGCCGGCCGCGCGACCTCGCCTGACATCGGCCCGCGGGCTTCCCGGCGGTCCGCCGCCATCGCGAGCCGTTCTGACGCAACGTCACCATCGGTACAGTGCAAGGGCATCGATTCAAACGGTGGGGGTCATCGCGTGGCAGGGCCGGGGGAGTGGAGCGGCGAGGGCCGTGTACGGATAGCCTGGGTCGCCATGATGCGTGTGTGGATGCTGCCGTTGTTGTTGGTGCTCTGCGGTGCGGCCGTCGCGGGCGGACTCGTGTCGAGCGGGAGCCGCGGAGCGGCCGTCGTGTACCTGCTGGGGTTCGCGGGGCTCGCGGCCGTGAGCTCGACCCTGGTCTTCCCGAAGTCGCTCGGCGCGGCGGAGGCGCAGCGCCGCAGCGCGGCCGACGGCTGGCCGGTGGTGTACTGGAGGCCGGGCTGCATGTACTGCCTGCGGCTGCGGATCCGGCTGGGCCGGGCGGCCCGGCGGGTGCACTGGGTGAACATCTGGCGCGACCCGGAGGCGGCCGCGGTGGTGCGGGCGGCCAACGACGGCAACGAGACCGTGCCGACTGTCGTCGTGACCGGCCGACCGCACACCAACCCCGACTCCGCGTGGGTGCGCGGACAGCTTCCCGCCGCCACCGCGAAGCGCTGACCGCCCGTCGGCGCGGCCGTACCGACGGCGGTGGCAGGCGATTTGAGTACGGCTCAGCGCCGGCGTGACCGGAGCCGTGCGGCCAGGGGCGTTGCAGTTCGGTGACACGGAAGGCTCCATTCCGTCGACTGTTCGCACTACCTTCGAACTGCACGCGAAGCCGCCCTCCGGTCCCCGCAGGAGAGGGCGCCGCGCGCTCCTCACCCGCACTTCGCTCAGGAGAACCGCATGCCCTTCTCGACGATCCGCCGCGCGACCACTGCCCGTACGCTGGCCGGAACCGTCCTGACCGCGGCCCTGTTGGTGCCCGCCGCGACGGCCTGCTCCTCCACGTCGGGCGCGACCGGCGCGGCCGCGCCGACCACCGCGTCGGCCGCCGCCACCGCGCCGCCCGCCGCGCCCGCCACCGAGCCTCCGACCACGGCCTCCGCCGCGCCCACCCCGACCGGCACGCGCGGCGCCACCCCTCCGGCCGCCGCGCCCAGCGGGCACGCCGCGACCACGTCGGTCACCCCGCCCAAGGGGGGCCAGGGCGTCCGTACCGAGACCCTGGTGGACGGCAGCAAGGCCGAGATCCACGACCTCGGCAACCAGCACTACACCGCCAAGATCGTCAACGCCGGTCAGGTCCTCGCCACCATGGAGACGAAGGAGCACGACGACGGGCTCGACGCCAACGGCATGTTCGTCATGCTCTCGCTGGACGGCCGGATCCGCTCCTGGATGGGCGGCAGCCACCAGGGGCCGGGCACCTTCAAGCTGGCGGGCGGCTGGACGGCCAAGGTCACGAAGGTCGGCGAACTCCGGTACCGCGCGGAGATCCTCGGCAACGAGAACGCGGTGTACGGCACGCTGGAGGCGAACCAGCACGATGTCGGGGTCGACGCCAACGGCGTCTCCATCGTGCTCAGCGCCGGCGGCGAGATCAGCGCCCACGAGTGAGCGCGCCGGAACCCGGACACGCCGGACGGCGGAGCCACCGACCCGATCGGTGACACCGCCCTCCGGCCCTGGTCCAAGTCCCTTGGTGGCCAATGACGTTGAAAAGCAGGGTCGCTAGCGGACCTCGGCCACCAGGGCCCCGTACTTCGCCTTGATGTCCGCCTCGGCGGACTGCCACTGCGGGGTGTCGACCACGACGCCGGTGCCGTCGATGGCGAGCGTCAGCCCGTCGATCACCACGCCCCTGGTCCGCCACTCCTCGGTGTCCGCGCGGATCCGGTTCAGGACGGTCATGAGCTGCTCGCGGGAGCCCGCGGCGTCGGCGAACCGCACCTTCACCGTGGGCCAGTCGGCCGCCCTCGCGGTCACGGCGGCGTCCAGGCCGCTGCCGGGAACCCGCATCACGTAGAGCGTGTCCGTGTTCCTGTCGCGGCACGTGCCGAAGTAGTGGTCCGGGTAGTCGGTCATCGCCAGCGTCTCGATGGACTCACCCGCCCGGGTCACGCGGGCCTCCGCCGGGTCTTCCGACGACAGCGACGACGGCGAGCCCGAGCCCGAGGCCGAGCCCGAGGCCGAGTCCGTGGGCAGGGGCGACGGCGAGCCGGACGACGACGGGAAGCCGGAGAACGGCGTGCCTGTCGACGGGACGTCCGAGGACGAGTGTCCCGGCGGAAGGGTGGCAGGCGACAACAGGCCCAACCAAGGGGAGCCCGGCGGCGGCGTCCACGACGACGAGTAGCCCGACGAGGTGATCGCCGACGGCGTCTCCCAGGGCTGCCGGCTGGAGTGCTGGTGCCAGCCCGGTGTCCGCATCGACGTGGGCCCGTTCACACAGTTCAGCATCACGGCGGTGCGCCCCGGCGCCGTCGCCCCCGCCGTCGGAGTCAGCACGCTGAGGCCCGTCCCGGCCGCCCCCGTACGGTCGTTCCCGGGGCCGCCGCCACCGAGCTGCGTCAGCGCTCCCGCTCCGAGGACCAGCACCGCGGCCGCCGTCACCCCCCGTACGGCGGCCTGCCGCCGGGCGCGCCGACGCCCGGCCCGGTGCAGTTCGGCCAGCGGCGGGGTGCCGGCGATCCCTGCCGCGTGTGTTCCGAGCCGGGTGACCAGCTCCTCCTCGAACCTGTCCTCAGCGCTCACGGCCTACCAGCTCCCTCACGTTTTCCATGTCCTGTCGAAGCGCCTTGATCCCGCGCGCCAGGTGCGTCTTCGCCGTGGGCACCGAGCACCCCAGCTCCTCCGCCACCTGCGCGACCGGCAGGTCCAGGTAGTAGCGCAGCACCACGGCGGCCCGCTGCCGCTTGGGCAGTCCGGCCAGTGCCGCCGCCAGCTGGTCGTCCCGTTCGCCCTCCGGGGCCGCCGGTCCGTCCGGCAGCGCGGAGGTGAGCACTTCGCGTCTGGTCCGCCGCCAGCGCGAGACGTGGGTGCGGACCATCGTCCTGCGGACGTACCCCTCGGTCGCGGCCGTGTCCCGGATCGTCGAACGCTTCGGGTACACCTGCGCGAGGGCGTCGTGCAGCAGGTCCCGGGCGTCGTGGACGTCACCCGTGATCAGGTACGCCCCCCGCAGCAGGGCCTGGTACCGGGCTACGACGAACTCGTCGAACGGGTCGGATCCGGAGCCCCCCGGGAGGATCGATTCGCGCTTCATGCCTTCAGGACGCCCCAGCCACGGAAAACGGATGACAACCAGCCAGTATTCACGTCCGCGGGGGCGCCGCCCTGCGCCGGGGGAGGGGCACCGGACCCGACGGTCCGCGAGGCACCGTTCCGTTTTGGTCGCACATCTTGTGCGATGTCATGATCCGGCTCACACTTCCGATTTGCGAACACGTGTGCACTTCTGCGCGCGGCACGCGATCGGGCGGCGTCGCCCCCACGAGCCTCGACGGCGCCGAACCCCTCCGATCCGCACGCGCCAACCGGGGCGGGTCGCCGCGCCCTCGGACCGCGGCCCGCCCCTCGTCGTCCGTACCTTCCCCCCACGCGAAGGAGCTTCGGATGAAGCACCCGCGCACCCCTGCCCGCTGGCGGCGGCCGTTCGCCGTCGCCGCCGCGGCCGCCCTCGTCCTGACCGGCGCGGCCTGGAACGCCGCCCCGGCCGCCGGCGCCGCCCCGTACGCCCTGACCGTCGACGGCGGCGGACCGCGCCTGCTGCAGGTGAGCGCCGACCCGTTCACCGACACCGGGACCGGAAGCCAGCACGCCACCGAGGTGGAGCCCGACACCTTCGCCTACGGCGGCACGATCGTCTCCTCGTCCCAGGTCGGCCGGTTCCCCGCCGGCGGTTCGGCCGCCCTCAGCTGGAACACCTCGCGGGACGGCGGCGCCACCTGGCGGCACGGCATCCTGCCCGGCATCACCACCCACCAGGGTGGCGGCAACTGGGCCCGGGCCTCCGACCCCTCGATCGCCTACGACGCCAGGCACGGCACCTGGATGATCGCCGGCCTGGTCATCGACGCGGCGATCAACCCCGTCGGGGTGACCGTCAGCCGCTCGGCCGACGGCCTGCGCTGGCAGGACCCGGTGCGGGCGGTCGGCTTCGACGGCCAGGGCTACGACAAGGAGTGGATCGTCTGCGACAACACCCCGTCCAGCCCGTACTTCGGCACCTGCTACATCGAGGTCGACATCCCCTCCTCCGACAACCTGGTGGTGATGTCCGCCTCCCGGGACGGCGGCGCCACCTGGTCCGCCCCGTCGGGCCCGTCCGGCGTCAACCTTGGCCTCGGCGGCCAGCCGCTGGTGCAGCCCGACGGCCGGGTCGTGGTCCCCTTCTCGACCGACACCACCTCGATCCGTTCCTTCAACTCCACCGACGGGGGCCGGTCCTGGGGCTCCACCGTCCTGGTCGCCGACGTCGTGGCGCACGGCGTCGCGGGCGGCCTGCGCGACGGCGAGGGCCTGCCCTCGGCCGAGATCGACGGCGCCGGCCGGGTCTACGTCGCCTGGCAGGACTGCCGGTTCCGGGCCGGCTGCCCGGGCAACGACATCGTCTACGCGACCTCGACCGACGGGACCACCTGGTCCGCCGTGACCCGGGTGCCGATCGACGCCACCACCAGCGGCGCCGACCACTTCCTCCCCGGCCTCGGCGTCGACCGCGCCACCTCCGGGCACAGCGCCAAGCTCGGGCTGTACTACTACTTCTATCCGAACGCCGACTGCACCGACGCCACCTGCGAGTTGGAGGTCGGCTTCATCTCCTCCGCCAACGGCGGCGCCACCTGGAGCGCGCCGCGGACCGTCGCCGGCCCGATGCCGCTGTCCCGGATCGCCGCCACCGGAGGCGGCGCCATGGTCGGCGACTACCTCTCCACCTCCGTGCTCGACGGCAAGGCGGTGGCGATCTTCGCGGTCGGCAGGGCCCCGGCCGACGGCCAGGCCTACGACGAGGCCATGTACGCCGTCGAGGGCGGCCTGCCCGTCCGCGGCGGCAGCACCCCGTCCAGCACCGGTCCGGTCGCCTTCACCGCGCCCGTCCGGGAGCGGCAGCTGCCGCCGCCGGTCCGTCACTGACCCGCCACTGACCCGCCACTGACCCGCCACTGATCCCCGCTGACCCACCGCTGACCCGCCCGGGCCCGTCCTCCCGCCCCACCGGGAGGACGGGCCCGGCCGCGTCCCGAACCGGGTCGGCGCGGCAGTACGGCGACACGGCAGCGTGGCGGAATCGGCGGAATCCGGCGCGCCGCCCCAGGAGAGCACCAACCAGCTCGCCACGGGCGACTTCCCGGCCGTCATCGGCGACTGCCACGCCGTCCGCGACCTCCAGACCCACACGAGCATCGCCCCGCTGCCGGCCGAGGGAGTTCCCGCAACTGCCGGAGCTGGTCGCCCGGCACTACGCCGGCATCGTCGTAGAGGACGGCCTCCTCCTCGACGTGGGCTGCTCGACCGGTACCCTGATCCGCACCCTGGCGGAGCGTCGCCAGGGCAGCAGGGCCGGGTCCGGCCAGGCCATGACGGCCCAGAAGTACACCTGCTTCGAGGGCTTCCTGGCCGTCAAATGACAAACAGAGGAAGGTTTCTGGTGAGGCTTCCCGCCACTGGACAACTGATCGACCAGGACGTCACGGACGGGCTCGCCGAACTCGCGGGCTCGCTCGGCTACACCCCGCCCGTGGTGCTCAGCAGCGGCGTGGAGTTCCTCGTCTACCGGGCGAGCCCGCTGAGCGGCGCGGCGCACGAGGACGTGGTGCTGCGCGTGCCGCGCGCCCGTACGTTCCACACCGCGAACAACGTCGGCGTCGGCGCGGACGGCCTGCTGGAGCAGGAACTCCGGATCACCCAGTGGCTGGCCCCGGACGGCTTCCCGGTCGCCCGCGCCCTGGGCATCGAGTACACCCGGACGGGCACGCCGGTGCTGCTCTCGGCCTTCGTGGACTCCGACGCCCAGGCACCGGACTGGTCCGAGGTCGGGGCGCTGTTCGCGGCGCTGCACGCCAAGCCGGCCCCGGACCTGGCGCCCGTCGTCCAGTACGGCCGGCCCGTCCCCGACCTGCTGGCGCAGCGGCTGCCCGACCGGTTCGGCAGGCTGCTGGACCTCCGCCCGGGCCTGGGCGAACTGCCCGAGCGCGCGGCGATCGCGGCCCGGCTCGCCGAGACGTCGGCCGAGCCCGCGCTGCTCCACCTGGACCTGCGCCGGCAGAACCTGCTGTGCAGCCAGGGGCGGGTGGCCGCGCTGATCGACTGGTCCAACGTGCTGATCGGCGACCCCGCGATGGAACTGGCGCGGATGTCCGAGTACGCGCTCATCCCGGAGAACGGCCTGGACGAGCGGGCGATCCGCCAGGGCTACGAGGCCGCCGGCGGGAAGCCCTCCGTCACCCCCGCGGCCGACCTCCTCTACCGGCTGGACGCGGCGGTGATGCTGGCCCTGGTCTTCACCTCGGTGGCGCCGGACCCGCGGCTCGGGCCGGTGCAGACGGCGCGGGTGGTCGAACTGCTGCGGGAGCTCGCCGACGTGTGGTGACGGGGCCGGGGGCGAGCCCCGCACCCCCGGTCACCGGACGACGGAAGGGACCGAGGCCCTCTGCGGGGCTCCGGTCCCTTCCGTCGTCCCACTCTGGTGTTTCGGCGCCGCGCCGATAACATGACTTCCCCTCATGTTTCCGTCAGGAGGCTGTCATGCCGGACCGCTTCGACCTGCCGGCGGGGTTCCGCTGGGGTGCCGCCACCGCCGCCTACCAGATCGAGGGGGCGGTGAACGAGGACGGCCGCGGGCCCTCCGTCTGGGACACCTTCGCCGCCCGCCCCGGCGCCGTCCGCGACGGCCACACCGGCGCGGTGGCCTGCGACCACTACCACCGGTACCCCGAGGACATCGCCCTGATGAAGGGCCTCGGACTCGACGGCTACCGCTTCTCCGTCGCCTGGTCCCGAGTCCAGCCCACCGGCGCGGGCGCCGTGAACGCCGCCGGCCTCGCCTTCTACGACCGCCTCGTCGACGCCCTCCTCGAAGCCGGCATCACCCCGCTGCCCACCCTCTTCCACTGGGACCTCCCGCAGGCCCTCGAAGACCACGGCGGCTGGCTCAACCGCGACACCGCGTACTGCTTCGCCGAGTACGCGGGGATCGTCGCCGACCGCCTCGGCGACCGCGTCCCCGCCTGGATCACCCTCAACGAGCCCTTCGTCCACACCGTCTTCGGCTACGCCCTGGGCACCCACGCCCCCGGCCGCACCCTGATGTTCGAGGCCCTCCCCGCCGCCCACCACCAGCTCCTCGCCCACGGCCTGGCCGCCACCGTCCTCCACGACCGCGGCCTGGAGGCGATGCTCTCCAACAACCTCACCCCCGTCGAGCCGGCCACCCCCTCACCCGCCGACCTCGCCGCCGCCGAGGCCTACGACGCCCTCCACAACCGCCTGTTCACCGACCCCGTCCTCCTCGGCCGCTACCCCGACCTCACCGCCCTCGGCGTCCCCGACGACATCTTCGGCGCCGTCCACCCCGGCGACCTCGACCTCATCCACACCCCCGGCCTGGACGGCCTCGGCCTCAACTTCTACAACCCCACCCGCGTCGCCGCCCCCACCGAACCCGGCCTCCCCTTCGACCTCGTCGACATCCCCGACGTCCCCCACACCGCCTTCGGCTGGCCCGTCGTCCCCGAAGCCCTCCGCCAACTCCTCCTCAACCTCCGCGAGTCGTACGGCAAGGCCCTCCCACCCCTCACCATCACCGAGAACGGCTGCTCCGTCGAGGAGTCCACCACCCCCGACCAGCCCCGCATCGACTTCATGTCCGCCCACCTCGACGCCCTCGCCCAGGCCACCGCCGACGGCATCGACATCCGCGGCTACTACACCTGGTCCCTCCTCGACAACTTCGAATGGGCCGAGGGCTACCACCAGCGCTTCGGCCTCGTCCACGTCGACTTCGCCACCCAGCAGCGCACCCCGAAGGCCTCCTACGCCTGGTACCGCGACCTGATCGCCGCCCACCGCGACTGTCACTCGTGATAGTCGGCCCCCAGGTCCTGCGGGATGAACAGCTTCTTGGCGCCGGTCGAGGGCCCATCTGGATGGGGTTGCCCGTAGCGGTTGTGCCTCGGACGCCAAGCAAGTGACAGGGTGTTCGACAGGTCGGTAGCCCATGGTCAGCGGTTCAGCCGGGACCGGTCGCGCGGGGACGGGGCACCTTACGACTCCGGCGCGCCCACCATGTCGGCTCCCGAGGGTTAGCGCCGAGGCCGTGGCGTTGCCAGGTCCTACGCCCATCTGGTCGATGACCTGTGCGACGGCGGCCGGAGTATCCCGATCTCACTGGCGGCCGTGTCGATTGCTCGACACCGTCCTCGCATTCGCCATCAGGGGCGATACAACGCGGCGACAGGTCCGCGGGATGTAAGAGGCCCGCCCGTCCGCGGCTCCCGGAGGAATCGTGGACGGGCGGGCCCAGAGGGTGTCAGGGGTCAGGGCGCGGATTCGGGGTTCAGGGTCCACTGCTGATGGGCCTGGGGGGTGGGACAGTCCCCAATGCGGAGACGGATGCCCTGGTCAGGGCTTCCTTCCACGACGACCGCACACCACCCGTTCTGGAACGCTGTTGCCCAGCGGTGGGAGGACGCCCGCGACCTGAAGGCTGGCGAACAGCTCCGGAAACCGGACGGGAGCCCTGCAGTACTGACTGGCGTGGTCCGCCGCGCCGCCGAGGGGCGCACCTATGACCTCACAGTTGCAAATCTTCACACGTACTATGTGCTGGCAGGTGTCACGCCAGTCCTCGTTCATAACAACACGCCTGCCCCGTATGACCCCTGCGGCGGCGGGACAACGCCCCAAGGGGGGCACTCCTGGGGGGACGGAAAGGCCTCCATGGACAGGTGGAACGCCGGATTCGGTGTACACGAGGACGGGAAAGGATGGCACCCCTGTTCAGAACACCATTTATGACAAGAATGGAAATGCGGTCGGCCATTTCGACTTCAAGGATCATAACTTTGGCGGACCTCACGGCCATGTGATTGATCCGCCGGGAACCCCAGGTGGTGGCCATGGCTCAAATGCCGAACATATCGATCCGAAAAAATTGCCTTCGGGCTGGAACCTGCGACCCCGGAAGTGAGTGAATATAAATGACCGGAATTCACCTTTCGACTGAATCTATTCCCGAGTTTCTTGAGAGATTTCTGGGATTCGAGGACGGCGTGATCTCTGGCATCTTCATCGTCCTTCCACGGGGCAATGAGGCCGGTCGGACGATCATGGTGGAGGTCCAGGCGATGGACCGGACGGATCCAGGGGGAAGGGGGGCGGCCGGCGGTCTGTTCGGGTGGAAGCTGGTGAGGATCGTCATGCACGGTATTAACGAGTACCGCCTTGCCGAGACTCGGGCGTATCCCTTGCAGGTTCTCTCGGATGGGCTAAAGGTCGGCAGTGTCGACGGATTCTTCGTCCTGGACCTGGATCCGGGGCCGGACGAGTGGTCGGCGCGGGCGATCCGTGATGAATCGAACAGCTATTCCAAGCAGTATGTTGTGTCGCGGCTTTGTTCGTTCGAGGTTTTGGATGGTCCGTTCATCTAGAACCTGAGGGCCCGCGACCTCTCGGCGTGGCGCTTGTGCCAGCACGATGAGCGGGGCCCCTGCTGAAAGGGATTTCAGCAGGGGCCTTGCGGTCGATGGGCTCAACTAGTTTCGGAAGCCGAGGCCTTGAGGCCTCGGCTTTTCTGTTGCCCAACCGGACTGACTTCAAGGGGAGTTGAGGTTCATCGCGGACAGCGAACGTCGGCAGATCCCCCAACCCGGTCGATGGTCAGTCGGGTTCAAGTTGGTACATAGATATCCGTAAGCGCCCATTGGCGCTCACTAGGTGCGCTCCCAAGCTGGCCCCCAAATGGCCTCAGGTCTCCGGATTCGCCTTCGTCACCGCGAGTGACAACGATCTGCCGGTCCGTCAGTAAGACCCTTCTGTCGACCGCCGGAGCCCGTCACGCATTGCCCCTGTCCAGACGAGGTGATCCGGACGGATCAGGGTCATCGGCCAGCCGCCTCACGGCCAGTCGGACCCGTGATCACTCTCCGGCAACGCGACAGCCAGTACCCCGGCCTGTCGCCCGGTCCGGTTCAGAAGCCCCTGAACACCCCGTCTTCATCGACGGCCGTCAGCGACCTCGTCGAAGTCCATGTTCGCGAGCGACAGGTTGTTCTCGATCCCTCAGCTTGACGCTGTCGGGGATCTTGGTGTTCTGCTGCAGGTGATCATGGTGGTGCGCCAGTCTCGCGGATGCACGATGCCCGCGAGATTTCCGAGGAGTGGGAGATGTCGGTCCGTCCCCGTCCGGTCACCGAGATCCCGGTGTTGACGGCGCGAATGGCGCGGGCCAGCAACCCCGGTGGCACGACGGCAATGTGGGTGCGGGACCGGCTCGACGGCTTGTGGCGGGACGAGGACTTCGCCGACTGATACCCGCGCGACGGGCGCCCGGGACTCCCGCCCGCGCAGTCCATGGTCCCGCATGAAGTCGATGTGGGCTCGGTTCCAAGTACGCTCCGCGTCGAGCTGAGGGGTAAGCCGAGTAAGGGGTAACTATGAGATTGTTCCTGCGCCTGGAGTCAAACTGAGTTCATCTCAGTTCGAAGTGGAGCTTTCGAAGATTAAGACGTTGAAGAGGTAGCGGGAGGCATCGAAGTGTTTAGCTCCTATGAGATCAAGTCCCCGACGGACCTCGACGGGTACGAGTTCGAGGTCGAGTGCAAGGGGAGGCTCTTCGGCGTTGGGGTTCGGGTCGGTCGGGTCGGTGATGCTGTCTATGACCTGACCGTCTACGACGAGGAGCGCTTGGCGCAGGATGCGAAGGCGGCGGTTGAGGCCGGCCGGATCATGACGGCGGTCAATCTGCTGGTTATTCCGTCGGTGACCCGCGAGGTGATCGCAGAGGCTGTGGCGCAGTTGGCGAGGACTGGGTTTGGAGGCCTGGCGCCGAGGCAGTAGCCGGATCGGTTGACAGAGGCGTGCCCCTGGTGGAACCCGAGGGTACGCCTTCCGGTTGTCGGGGGCGATGGATGGATGTAGCCGATTGGGCGACGGTAGGAGTGAGGTTCCCTCGAGGTGCGGAAGGTTGCCGGACGTGGCCTGATTGGCCATGAGAAGGGAGCCTCTGCCATGGCTACACCGATGAAGTGCCCGTCCGAGTTGCGCCAGCGAGCTGTTGCCGCATACCGCGCCACCGATCCGAAGCCCGTGATCCGGCGGACTCGGTGACAGCCACGAAGGCAGAGATCTTGGCGCACTTCGAACTGCGGTACACACCGGCCAAATCTGACAAGATGCATCACACGCTCGTGTTGCCGAAGCCCGTTCAAGGCGAGACTCAGAGGGCGTTCAATGAAACCTTTGGAAGGGTGAAGAAGAGGCGTTGATGTCCGTGGACAACGAAAACCGGATCATGCGGCCGGTCGTGATCTTCGACTGGTGCGACGGAGCCCGTGAGGGCTTCGCTCGGCTGGAGACCAGGGGCGGGGTGTGGTGGTACTTCCGGACACTCGCCACTCGGTTCGACTCAGACGACGTCGACCAATGCCTCTTCGCCTTCTCTGTGATCCCAGCAGATGATGCGTCCGTATTGGAGGATGAGTTTGAAGGCATGGTGGAGGGGGCGATCATCTGGCCCGGGAATCCCGGGGAGGTCTCGACTCACGCCTCCGAAGTCATTGAACGGCTCTCGGTTGACGTTCAGTCCCCGTCGTTCGTCGGGCGGACGGTAGGGGCTACTGGGCACTGCGAGCTGTGGGAGATCTACAGGCCGTTCGGCTCTTCGAGCTGAGATGGCATGACATATCTGATACGGGCCGGGGCCTTTTGGCGCCGGCCCGTATCGGTTCGCAGAGGCTTGCCAGGACGGGGCGGGGGCCTGTCCTCAACGTGCGGATTTTCTGATCGTCAGTAACCATGTTCCGTTTGTCCGGATCAGAGGTGGACCATAGTCTCCGGAGGAGCTCGGATCCGCTTGGGCTCGCGCGACGGCTGGTTGATGGTCGCCGAACTCGGCGATAGCGAAGCGACCTACATGGCATGGTTTGCGATGCGCGAGAGAGTTTGTGCAACTTTCCTGCGAAGTAGCGGACTTGGACAGGCCCGAGGACCCGCCGTTGCGGCCTCGCTACAATGGCAGTCTGTTCGATGTGCGGAGGGCTACCACCAGGGCTTCGGCCTCGTCCACGTCGACTTCGCGACGCAGCAGCGCACCCCGAAGGCCTCCTACGCCTGGTACCGCGACCTGATCGCCGGTCACCATGCCGAATCCGGACGTTAGTCAAGGCCTGGGCAAGGGGGTGCGGGTCAGGATCGCGACGGGGAAGGGGGTGTCGTCCGATCCTTGACGGCAAGGGGAACTCCGCCCGCCTCCGCGCGCTGTCACCTGTCCTCGCCACCCGTGCCATCGGGTGACTACGATCGGTGAGGATTCCGGTCGACTGACGCACCAGGGAGGGCCCGGATGGACGCGGAACTACCGGCGCTGCGACTGAAGCTCTACATCGAGTCGCTCCAGGTCCTGATGCCCGAGCGGCAGTTCAAGCTTCTGATGGATCTCCTGCGCGGCTATGCCGAGCTCGGTGGTGGGCGGATCGAGGTGAAGCTGGACGCAGAGGAACGGGAGCTGTTCACACCCGCGGTGCAGCGCGAACTGCTCGTTCTCCTCGGCCTGCTCGGTGCCCTGGTGCCCGGACACGAGGACCGCGCCGACGGCGTGGTGGCCGACCTCGGCGACGGCGAGCGGGCCAAGGGGGTCATGTCGCTCGTACCGCCGGAGGTCGCTTCCGATCCGGCCCGCCTGCGGGACATGCGCGACCGGCTTGACGCCGCCGAGGGCCGGCGGGCGAGCGACCGCGCGACGGTCGAGGGAATCGCGGAGGTGAGCGGGATGGCGGGGACGGAAGAGAACTGATCGGAGCGCGTTCAGCTCTGTGAAACCTCACCGGCGGTTGCCGGAGCCGGGACACAGGCCTCCCCGGAGGCCCGGGCGCACCTGCACCAGCTGTACCTGCCGCACTCCGACCTGGCCGGTCGACAACCGCGTCGTCGGGCGTCGGCGCGTCCGCGTACTGTGGTGCCCGGAAGACGGGGAGGGCAGCGGTTGCGCAGGGTGCCGCCGGAGATGTTCCGGTTCACGACGGGGGAGAGGGCCGAACTCTACGGTGCGATCCTTCAAGCCTTCGGAGCGGCCAACGAGAGGTTGGAGACCGTGCTCGGGCTGGACGAGGTCCGCACCCGGCTGCGGACGGTGGGCTGGCTCGACGCGGTCCATGACGACGACCTCCAGGAGGCGCTGCGCAAGCTCAGGGAGTGGCAGCTGCTGGACGTCGTCCAGAACCACGCGGAGAACTACCGCACCGCCGAGGAGTACGAGCGCCGCAACCTCCAGTACTCGCTGACCCGACGCGGTGAGGCCGCGTCCGCCGGGGTCGAGCACGCCCTGTTCGTCCTCGCCTCGACGGGGGCGCTCCAGACGGCGGTGCTGGAGGCGATCACGGACCGGCTCGACGAGCTGTACGTCCTGCTGGGGGACTCCACGTCCTCGGACCGTCGGGTCTTCACCACGCTGCAGGAGCTGGAGGGCCACCTGGAGGCGCTGCTGGCCAACACCAAGGCGTTCAACGGCGAGTTGCAGCGCCTGCTGCGCGCCGAAGGTGCGGACCTGGCGACCTTCCGCGAGGTGAAGGCCGCGACGGTGGCCTATCTCCAGGAGTTCCTCGTCAACCTCGACCAGCGGGGCCAGGCGGTCGCCACCGCCGTCGAGCGTGTGGAGCGGCTCGGGGTGAGCCTGCTGCACGCGCGGGCGCTGCGGGGCGCCGAGCTGCCGCCGGTCGCCGACGGCGATCCCGCGCCGGCCTGGCTGGAGCGGCGCCGGGCGCGCTGGGAGGGGCTCCGGTCCTGGTTCCGGCCGGCCGACGGGGCACGGCCCCGCGTGGAGCAGCTGCACGACGTGGCGCGGCGGGCGATCGTGACGCTCCTCCAGGTTCTCGACCGGATCACCGAGTCACGGCGCCGCTCCTCCAGCGCCGTCCAGGACTTCCGGGAGCTGGCCCGCTGGTTCGCCGCCGCGCCCACCGAGGACGACCTGCACCGTCTCTGGTCGGCCGCCTTCGGTCTGGGGTCGGCCCGGCATGCCCATCTCGCCCACCCCGACCCGGAGTTGGTGCCCTCCTCGGGCAGCTGGGCCGAGGCTCCGCCGGTGGAGGTCTCGGCGCTGCTGCGCACCAGCGGCCGCACCGAGCGGTTCACCCGCACCGGGAAGGTGCGCGACATCGGAGGCATCAAGGCGGCCCGGGCCGAGCGGGCCCGGAAGGAGCGGGCCGAACTCGAAGCGGCCTGGGACGTTCTGGGAACCGACGGCCCGGTGCGGCTCTCCGACCTGCGCGTGCTGGACCACACCGTCTTCGAGCGGCTGCTCGACCTCCTCGGCCGGGCGCTGGCCGTACGACCGGACGCCGGCGGGGCACGTCGGGCGGTCACCTCGGACGGCCGCGTGGAGATCGTGCTCCGGCCTTCTCCCGAGGGCGGACGGGCCGTCCTGCGGACCTCCTACGGCCGGTTCGAAGGGCCCGACTACCTGGTGGAGATCCGGAGCCCGAGCGCACTGCGGGCGGTCGTCCGGGAGGACAGCGCATGAACACCACCAGGAGCGGCACATGAGCACCCTCGCCAACCAGCTGGTCCTGGCCGAGCGGCAGGACATAGCCCGAGGCATCAGACTGCTCCTCGGCCTGCCGCTGATCACCGAGCGCGGTGACCCGCCCGCCTTCGAGCTGATCCGCCGCCGTCAGGATCCGCTGACGAAGTGGTTCGACTACAACTGCGGCTGGCAGCTGGTGGTGGAGCCGCGTCTGGGGTATGCGCGTCTGCTCAAGATCCGGACCGTGCCCGACGCCTCGCGCCCCGCCCGTCGGCTGCGGTCCGGCAAGGCCCCGTTCGACCGCCGCCGTTACACGCTGCTGTGCGTCGTCGCGGCCGAGCTGCTTCCGGTCCCGGTCACGACGGTCGGCCTGCTCGCCGACCGGGTCGTCCACGCCTGTGCCACCGACGAGGCACTGCCGCCCTTCGACACGGCGAGCAGGTCCGAGCGCATGGCGTTCGTGGACGTGCTCAAGCTGTTGGAGGCCTACGGCGCGCTCCTCACCGTGGACGGCGTCACGGAGAGCTTCGTCGACTCGGCGAAGGCCAAGGTCCTCTACCGCGTGGACGCCACCGTCCTGATGCGCCTGCTCGCCGCGCCCGTCGGCCCGTCCCGGCTGGCCGTTCCGGCGCAGGACGTGCCGCTGCGCTTCGAGGAACTCCTGCGGGGCACGGTGCGCGAGAGCCGGTACGGCGGGGCCGACGCCTCCGACGCGCAGCGCAACCTCCGGCTCCGGCACTCGGTGCTCCGGCGGCTCCTCGACGATCCCGTCCTGCACCACGACGAACTCGGCGCCGACGAACTGGCCTACCTGGCCTCGCCGACGGGGCGCCAGATCGTCAAGCGCGCCGCCGAGCAGGGCGGCTTCGTGCTGGAGGAACGGGCCGACGGCCTGCTGCTCGTGGACCCGGAGGCCATCGCCACCGACAGCCGCTTCCCGGACGACTCCGCGACGGCCCGCGTCGCCGCCCTGCTCCTGCTGGAACCGCTGACGGCCGCCCCGGACGGGCTGACACCGGAACAGCTCGAGGCCGAGGCGAACACGCTGCTGCGGCGCTTCCCGCGGTGGGCGAAGGGTTACCAGTCCGAGGACGGCGCCCAGCGGCTCACCGCCGATGCCCTTCGTGTCCTCGACGACTTCGGCCTGGCCCGCCGGATCGGCGACCGCACCGTTCCCCGGCCCGCGGCGTTCCGGTACCGCACCACCGTGACCGACGGTCCCGCAACCTGACCAGGGAAGACCTCCGATGACCGTGACACAGCCACCGCAGAGCCCCGTGCCCCCGACGGCGGCCGCAGCCGCGCGATGGCGGCCCGCCAGGGCGGGCATCCTCAACGTCTGGCGCTACTACGACGAGACCTTCACCTTCCACAAGGGCCGGCTGCTCCTGCGGGGGCAGAACGGCACCGGCAAGTCGAAGGCGCTGGAGGTGCTCCTGCCGTTCCTGTTCGACGCGAGCCTGCGACCCAACCGGCTGTCCACCTTCGGCGGCTCCGAGCGCACCATGCACTGGAACCTGATGGGGGAGGGCACCACGGGCAAGACCCGCGTCGGGTACGTGTGGCTGGAGTTCGTCCGCGGTGACGGCGATCCCGGGTGGTTCACCTGCGGCGCCAGGCTCCAGGCCAGCGTGCACACCCCCGGTGTCACCGTCGACTACTTCACCACCGGCGCGCGGATCGACCGCCCCGGAGGTCTCTCCCTGGTCAACGACGCGGGCCAGCCGCTCACCCGCGCCGCCCTGGCCGATGCCCTGCACGGCCAGGGCGAGTTGCACGGGGCACCCACCGACTACCGCAACACGGTCCGCAGCACGCTCTTCCCCGGGCTGAGCGAGCAGCGCTTCGACGCCCTGATCACCGCGCTGCTCCAGCTCCGCACCCCCAAGCTCTCGGAGCGCCTGGATCCGTCGCTGCTGTCCTCGCTGCTCTCGCGGGCGCTGCCCCCGCTCGGCCAGGGCGAGATCACCGAACTGGCCGAGGGTTTCGAGCGCCTCGACCGCCAGCGCGAACACCTGAAGACACTGGACGACGAGGTGGCCGCGGCCACCGCCGTCGCGAACCAGCAACGCGGCTACGCCCAGCGCGTCCTGCGTGCCGGAGCAGCCGGTCTCATCTCCGCGACGACCGAGATGGACAGCCTCGCCCGCCTCGCGAGGGAGAGCGGGGAGGCGCACGCGGGAGCCGTGCGTGAGCGCGACGAGAGCAACCGGACGCAACAGGAACTCGAACACGGGCGGCAGGAGATCGAGGGCGCCATCGAGGGGCTGCTCGACTCCGAGGTCTACCGGCAGGGGCAGGAGCTCGACCAGCTCCGTCGCAGGAGCGAGCAGGCCGACCAGACCGCCGCCCGGGCCCGTACCGCCGCCGACCGGAAGGTTCGGGCGGCCGACGAGGACGCGGGGCGTGCCGACGATGCGCGGCTGCGTTCCGAACAGCGGGCCGAACAGACCCGGGCCGCTCGCGAGGAGGCACGTGGCGCGGCGCGGCGAGCAGCCATGGAGTCCGTCTGCGCCGAGGTGCAGACGGTGCTCGGCACCGCACCGGGTCCGTCGGGGGAGAACGAGGAGCAGGGGCGTACGGCGCGCCGTCTGCTGCGCGGTGCGGTCGTCTCGCGGCACCACCAGATCGCCGACGTCCGAGCCGCCGTCGAGCGCCACGAGCGGTTCCTCGCGGGCCGGACGACGGCGGAGCAGCACCTCGATTCGGCGCGCGAACGGCTGACCGGGGCGACCGCGAAGCGCGAGGGGAACGCCCGCGCCTACCAGGCCGCCGTCGACGCCCACGCCGCCCTGTTGCGTCGTTGGGCGAGGGAGGACTGCGCGGAACTCTCGATCGACGACGCCGAGGAACTCGCGTCCCGTGCCGCCGTCGAGACTGATGTCCTCGTGCTGGTCGAAGCCGCGGCCCGGGCGGCGGAGAGCTCCATCACCGCCGACGAGACGACCGCCCGCGCCGGCCGGGACGACGCCCGCGCCGGGCGTGACCGGGTCCTCCGGGAACTGGAACGCATCGCGGCCGCGGCCGATCTCCCGCCGGTTCCACCACGGACTCGCACGGCCGACCGGTCGGTCCTGCCGGGGGCGCCACTGTGGCGTCTGCTGGCCTTCCGGCCGGACGTTCCGCCCGCCGATCAGGCCGGCGTCGAAGCGGCCCTCGAAGCGGCCGGCCTGCTCGACGCCTGGATGACCCCTGACGGCGGTCTCGTCGTCGCAGGGCACGACGTCCTGGCCGATCCGGCAGCGGCCGCGCCCGCACCCGGCCCCTCGCTGCTCGACGTCCTGGCTCCGGAACCCGACGGCCCGGTGCCGCCCGCCCGGGTGCGGCGGCTGCTTGCCGGTGTCGCCTACGGCCCCGCACTGACGACGGACCACCCGGCCGTCGTGGGCGCCGACGGAAGCTGGCGGCTGGCGATGGCGGTCGGCTCCTGGGCCAAGGAGGAGTCCAGCCACATCGGCGCCGCGGCCCGGGAACGCGCGAGGCAGCGGCGGATCGCGGAACTCACCACCGAACTGGCCGAGGCCGACACCGCCGTCGTCGGCTACGAGACGCGGCTGCACGCCCTCGCCGACCGCCGGAAGCGCCTCGAAGCCGACCTCCGCTCCCGGCCGCACCACCGGGACGTGGAGGAGGCCAAGGGCGGCTGGGACCGGGCCGAGTCCGAGGTGGGCGCTCGGGAGGACGCCGTGCGGGAGGCCGTCGAACAGCTCGCGCGGCAGGAGAAGGCGGTCGCGGACGCGCTGCGCACACTCGCCGTCGCCTCCGCCGAGCATGCCCTGCCGACCGAACGCGCCGCCCTGGACAAGACCGCCGCGGCCGTCGAAGCGCTGCGCGAACAGGCCGACGTCTGGCTCGACGCCCATCTCGCCTGGACAGCCGCCCACCAGGCCTGGCACTCCGCGCGCGGCCATGCCGAGGCATCGAGGGGGGCCGCGGCCGAGGGCCTGGCGGAGGCCGAGACCGCCGAGGCCGCCGCCCGTGGGCTCCGCTCCACGCTCCGGGCGGTCGAGAGCACCGTCGGTGAGGACTACCGCGAAGTGGCCGCCCGCATCAGTGACTTCCGGAAGTCCCTCGACCGCGTTCGCCGCGACCTCGAATCCGGCACCCAGGCACTTCTCGCGCTCGAAGGCCGCATCGGCGCGCTCGGCGCCACCGCGGCCCAGGACGAGGCCCTGCACGACAGGGCCGTCGAGGCCCGGAACGAGGCCGCCCATGGCTTCCGGCGCCTGTGCGTCCTCGGATTCCCCGAGGACGCGGGCCTCGGGCTCGTCCTCACCTCCGCGGACGGCACCCGCGCCACCCTCGAAGCGGCGCGCGAGACCGCTGCCGCGTGGCCCGACCTGCCGCACGGCACCAGGAACCTCGGTGACTCCCTGAACCGTCTCTCCGAGGCCGTCCACCGAGCCCGCCAGAGCCTCAGCAGCCGCGCCGACCTCGAGCTCGAAGCGGAGGAGGACGTCCAGGTCCTCACCGCCACCGTCGACGGCATCCGGGTCGGCGCGACCGGCCTCCTCGTCATCCTCACCGGTGAGCGTGACCGCGGTCAGGACGACATCACCGCAGCCGAACGCGGCCTCTTCGACCGGACCCTCACCGGCGACACGCGCCGCCACCTCGCCTCCCGGATCCGTCAGGCCGGTGAACTCGTCGAGCGGATGAACGGCCACCTCGAAGGGATCCGCACTGCCTCACGGGTGGCCGTCCGTCTGGTGTGGCAGATCCACCCCGACCTGCCCGCCGGTACCCGGACGGCCCGTGAGCTGCTGCTCAAGGACCCGGCGCGGATCACCGAAGCCGACCGGGAGGCCCTCCACGCCTTCTTCCGGGGCCGGATCGAGGAAGCGAAGACCCGCAACACGGCGGCGACCTGGGAGGAGCAGCTCGCCGAGGTCCTCGACTACACGGCCTGGCACCAGTTCGTCGTCAAACTGGACCGCGCCAACGGCTCCGGGTGGCAGCTGCTCACCAAGAAGCTCCACGGCGCGCTCTCGGGCGGCGAGAAGGCCATCGCCCTCCACCTGCCGCTGTTCGCCGCCGTGGCCGCCCATTACGAGGCGGTGCCGGAGTCTCCGCGGCTGATCCTGCTCGACGAGGTCTTCGTCGGCGTCGACACCGTCAACCGCGGGCAGGTCTTCGGCCTCCTCGCGGCACTCGACCTCGACCTGGTGCTCACCTCGGACCACGAATGGTGCACCTACCGGGAGCTCTCCGGCATCGCCGTCCATCAGTTGATCACCGGAGGTGACGGCGACGACGCCGTCACCAGTGCCCGTTTCACCTGGACGGGCACCGACCTGCTGCCCGACGAAGCCGACACGGAAGAACCGGCATGACGGACCGTCACCCCCTCGACCTCCCCGAGCTCCGACCCCTGTGGTCGGCCGTTCACGGCCGTCTCTCGACCGGTCGCTCCGTCAGCCGGGTACGGTCCGGACCACTCGACGAGGCGGGCCGGGAGGCACTGGCCGACCTCCTCGGGCTCGACCGGCTCCCCGGCGCCGAACCGACGATCCCCCTCGCCGGGCTCGACCGTGCCGTGCTGGACGCCTGCGGCCGACCCGTCCGGGACGTGGTGACCGCGATCCTCGGCCCGATCCACGACCGGGCCGCCGAGCGCGAACGGAAGACCGGCCAACGCGATGCCCTGTGGGCGTGGTTGGCCGACCACGAGGTGGTCACCGCCCAGCCGGCCCTGCTGGACTGGGTCGGCCACCTGCGGGCCGGCGGCCTCGTCGACGGCTCTCCCGAGCGGACCCGGGGCCTGCTGACCGCCGCGCTGACCGTCCTTCACGCACTCCCAGCCGACGGTGAGCCACTACCGGTCCTCGCCGCCCGCCTCCTCGACGGCGACTCCCACGCCCTCGACGACGGGACCCGGCTGTCCTCGCTCGTCCTGCGTGCGCTGGCGGTGCTGTACGGCACCGACATGCCAGACGCCGCCGAGGGACGACGCGCGCTGTGGAGTCGAGCCGGCGTGGCCGACGACGAGCTGTCGGCCACCGTGCTCGCCGTCGGTCTCCGCCCCGGGGGAGAGGGCCCGGTGGCCGAGATCTCCCGAATCTGCGCCGGAGCGGGCCACCCCGTCAGCCTCACCCTCGCCCAAGTGCGCTCACCCGGCGAATTCACCGGTCCCACCGGACCCGTGCACATCACCGAGAACCCCAGCGTGCTCGCCCTGAGCCTGCGCCGCTTCGGCCCCCACTGCCCGCCGCTGGTCTGCACCTCCGGCTGGCCCAACACCGCCGTGATCCACCTGCTGCGCCGACTCGCCGACGACGGCGCGTCCCTGCGCTACCACGGCGACTTCGACGGCGAGGGCATCCGCATCGCGGCGCACGTCATGGCCAAGACCGGCGCAGCCCCCTGGCGGATGGCAGCCGACGACTACCGGGCCGCCGCACCGCGGGTTCCCTCGGGCCCCGACCCGGGGCGTCTGACGCCCGCACCGTGGGACCGGAGACTCGTCGATTCCATGGCCGAACTGCGCACCGCAGCGGTCGAAGAGGTGGTCGCCGACCTTCTCCTCGACGATTTGGCAGACCACCGACACGGATAGAATGACAGCCTGTCCGACGGGCCGAGGGGTTCAATGCCGTCAACCCGGCGGACGCACCGCCGCTGCTCTGCCGGACCGTGGTGCAGGCGCTCGGGCTGTCGGCCGCCGTGGTTCGGGTGCGGACCCGGAGCGGGCCGCGTGAGCTGGCCCCGCCCTCTCCGGCCTGCGCCTGCGAATCGATGCCGCCGGCAACGCCCCCGGCGGTGGTGTCGGCGCCGTCGTCCGCGCCGTCTTCCCCGCGGCCGGGCGCCCGCTGCCGTCGAGTTGAGCGGGCCATCGAACGGTGTTTGCCTGGAAGGACAGGCCAGTAGAGGGCGCAGCGCGCTCGGAAACACCGGAAACACCGGAGACGCCCCGGGCCGGAGCGGGTCGGCAGGCTCGCCGATACCGGGCTTCGGGCGGTGACCCGCCGGGTGCTGCGGTCGCCCGCGGAGCAGGAGGCGGCGGATGTCGCCGTGCGGTGAGGTCCGGTACTCGATCACCCGCACCCGGGACGAGTGGCGCGCGAGGCTGGTCCGGGCCTGTTCCCGGTGGGCGGACGAGGGGGCCGACAGGTGTGCGCAGTGGGCGGATCGGGGTGCCGGCCGGTGCGGTGACCAGGCGCCGTCCTCGTGGTTCCGCGATGCGTTCTACCGGGTGGCCGACCTGCTCGGCCAGGCCTGGTACCGGCTGGCGAACCGGGTCTGCCGCGCGTTCGCCTGGGTCCTCTACTGGGTCCTCACGGCGGTGGCGTACGTGGTGTGGCTGGTCCTCTGGATCCCCTGCCGCGTCTTCGGTCCGGCCACCCGGCCGGAGGGGCGGATCAGGCACGTCTTCGTGCTGGTACTGGAGAACCGTTCGTTCGACCACATGCTCGGCGTCTCCACCGGCACGGTCGACGCCGGGTCCGGCTTCCGGCCGGGGGTCGGGGTGGATGCGGTGAGCGGCGCGCCGACCACCGTCAACGGGCCCTCGGCGAGCCTGACGAACACGCACGACGGTCAGGTCTTCGCGGTGCGCGCCGGCGCGCCCTTCGTCATGCCGGTCGACCCGCCGCACGAGTTCTGCGACGTCCAGCTCCAGCTGGCCTCGGTGCCGATCACCGGCACACCGAGGGACGACACATGCCACTACGGCGGCAGCTACCCCGCGCTCACCATGCAGGGGTTCGTGGACAACTACGCCAACCAGGCCGTGGCCAAGGGCGACGCCTCGGCCCTGGCGGACCTCGGGGCGGTGATGGCGTGCTTCACCCCGGACCAGGTGCCGGTGATCAGCGCGCTCGCCCGTGAGTTCGCGGTGTGCGACAACTGGTTCTGCGCCCTGCCGGGGCCGACCTGGCCGAACCGGTTCTTCCTTCACGCGGCGACCTCGGGCGGGCTGGACCGCAGTCCGGACCCGCTGGAACTGGCCGCCTCGCAGGTCGACGGCTACCAGTTCGAGAACGGCACGATCTACGACGCGCTCGACAGCAAGGGGTGCGACTGGCAGGTCTACCAGGGTGACGCCCTCCCGCAGGTCAGCGCGCTGGCGGGCATGGACCTGCCCACCATGCTGGAGCGCTTCCACGGCCTGGACGAGCTCGCCGGGGATCTGCGGCATCAGGACTTCGCCGCCTCGTACGTCTTCATCGAACCCAGCTACGGTCACGTCCTCAGCCACGGCGGCAACTTCCAGTGCGGCAACAGCCAGCACCCGATCGACGACGTCACCCGGGGCGAGGCCCTGATCAAGTACGTCTACGAGTCGATCAGGCAGTCGCCGCACTGGGAGTCGAGCCTGCTGGTGATCACCTACGACGAGCACGGCGGCTTCTACGACCATGTCGAGCCGCCGGCCGCCGTCCCGCCCGGTGACGTGACCGACCCGGCGCACAACAGCCACGGCTTCCGGTTCGACCGACTCGGCGTCCGCGTCCCCGCCGTCATCGTCTCGCCGTGGGTCCCGGCCGTCCGGCCGAGCGGACCGGACGGCCGGAACTGCAACCTGATCGACCACACCGTCTACGACCACGGATCGCTGCTGGCATCGGTCGAACGCCTCTACCACCTGCCGAGCCTCACCCTGCGTGACGCCGGAGCCAATGACTTCCTCCACCTGCTGTCCGCGGCCGAGCCGCGCGGTGACGCTCCGCTGACCCTGCCCGCTCCGGCCGACTCCGGTTTCACCTGCGACGACGAGGGCGACGACGGGGCACCGGTCGGGCCGGGCGAGGGGCCGGTCGGAGTGCGGACCACCGCCGACCGGCCGATCAGCTCCACCCTGCAGGGCTTCCTCCAGGTCGCGGCGCTCCACGACGCCCGGCTCCACCCCGCCGAACGCGAGCGCATCGTCCGACAGCTCCGCTCGGTCCACACGGTCAGGGACGCCCACGGCTACCTGACCCAGGTCCTCGCGCGGCTCGACGCCGCCGGCCTCCGTACGGACATCGCCGCACCGTCGCCCCGACCGGACGGCCGTTAGCGGGCGGGCCCCTCCAACTGGTGGCCCACCGGGATGGGAGCGTCGCAGGACGCCTGGTACCGCGACCTGGTCGCCGCCGACCGGAGGTCTGCTCGCGAGCAGCCGCGCCCCGGGGCTTCGCGGAGGTTCCGGCGCCGGTCCGCTCAGGGGGCCATGGTGAGCCCGGCCGAGGCGCCGTCGCGGCTCAGGACGACCGACCGGATGTGGTCGAGGGCCCGGGTGTAGTCGGCGCGGTCGGGGGTGCGGCGGAGGGCCTCGGTCAGGTCGAGGACCCGGTAGGGCGGGCCGAGGTCGGTCAGCTGCGGGAGGAACTCGGCCTTGGTGACGGTCCATCGTTGCCCGGGCCCGGGCGGCGGGGAGAAGGTGAAGCGGGCGATCGAGCTCCAGTTCCCCCGGGGGTCCTCCGCGCCGGTGGGGTTGAACATGTGGCCGGCGAGCTGGTCGCCCATGCCGTAGACCGTCCAGGTGTCGTTGATCTTCTCGTAGGCCTGCGGGATGTGGGCGTGGGTGCCGAGGACCAGGTCGATGTCGGGCCGGCCGGGGCTCTGCTCGGCGGCCAGGTCGCGGGCGAGCGCGAGCTGCTGCTCGTCCGGGGTGTCCTGCCACTCGGTGCCCCAGTGGAGGCTGACCACCACGATGTCGGCGCCGCGCTCGCGGGCGGCCCGGGCGTCGGTGAGGATCCGCTCCCGGTCGATGAGGTTGACCGCCCAGGGCCGGTCCTTCGGCAGGGGGATGCCGTTGGTGCCGTAGGTGTAGGCGAGCTGGGCCACCGTGGCGCCGCCCGCCGTGAGCGTCGTGGGGCTGCCCGCCTCGTCGGCGCTGCGCGCGGAGCCCGTGTGCTTCAGGCCGACGGCGTCCATGGCGTCGAGCGTGCGCCGGATGCCGTCCGGGCCGCCGTCGAGCGTGTGGTTGGAGGCGGTGTCGCAGGAGGTGTAGCCGGTGTCCTTGAGCGCCTGGGCGACCTGGGGTGGCGAGATGAACGACGGGTAGCCGGTGAACGGCCCGCCGTCGGCGCCGTAGACCGTCTCCATGTGGCAGATGGCCAGGTCGGCGGCGCTGATGACGGGTTTGACCCCGGCGAGCATCCGGGTGAAGTCGTAACCGCTGCCCCCGGCGTCCTCCTTGGCCTGCTGGATGATCTCCGTGTGCGGCAGGACGTCCCCGGTCGCGACGAGGGTGAACGCCCGCGGCCCTGCCTGGGTGGGCGCGGCCGGGGAGCTCGGATCGCGGGGTGTCGACAGTGCGGGCTGCCGTTCCTGCGGCGACCCGCAGCCGGTGAGGGAGAGCAGCAGGGCGGTGGCGGCTGTGAGGATCTCTCGGCAGGCAAATCGCATGGTCGGCTCGTCCCACGATCGGCGGGTATGACGAGTCCGACTATGCGAGTTGTGGACGGGCCGCCGTGGAACCCGCGCCCTGGGATCACCCGACGGGGCCACCGACCCGTCGGCGGGCACGGACGGGCGCGGAGGGGCGCGGACGGGCGGGTGCGCGGGGTGGCGCGGGGCCGCGCACCCGCCCGGCGGGCGGGCGGGTCAGAAGGTGACGGCCTTCAGGTAGCTGGTCTCGCCGCGCGGACCGGCCAGGTAGAGGGTGTGGCCGTCGGGGCCGAGGGTGGCGGTGCCGACGCCGTCCAGGCCGAAGCCGGTGAGGTCGGCGGCCGGGAGGGCGGTGTTGGTGGCGGTGTCGTAGGCCAGCACGGTGGCGGAGGGCTTCCAGCCGTCCTTGAGGACGAACAGACGGCCGCCGTCCGGGGAGACCGCCACCAGGTGGGTGTCGGCGGAGGTGGCCGGGCCGCCGAGGGTGAAGGCGGTGCGGGACGTGTCGGTGAAGGGGTCGAGCTCGTAGCCGGAGCCCTGGGCGGCCCGGCTGCCGAGGGCGTAGAGGCGGGTGCCCTCCGGGGAGGCGGTGACCTCGGTCGCGGCGGCGAGCGGCTGGACGGTGCGGGTGACGGTCGGGACGGGAGAGGTCAGGTCGAGGTGGACGACGCCCGCGCCGGTGGCGACGTAGGCGTCGGCGCCGCCGTTGTGGAGGGCGATCCCGTCGACGTCGGGGTCGCCCAGCGGGACGGCGCCGGTGAAGGAACGGGTGAAGGTGTCGAAGACCAGCACCCGGCCGGGGCCGGCGGTGCCCTGCTGGGTCACGAACACCCGGGAGCCGTCGGCGCTGACGGCGAGCGCGCGCGGGCGGTCGACGGGCGTGCGGGACAGCACGGTGTTCGTGGCGAGGTCGACGACCAGCAGCTGCTCGGCGGCGAGGACGTAGATCCGGTTGCCGTCGGGGCTGAGGGCGGGCCGGCCGGCGGTGCCGTCCTGGCTGAGCAGGGTCTGCGCCACGACCGTGCGGGTGCGGGTGTCGACGGTGCGCAGGAGGGTGGGGTAGCCGGTGCCGACGTGGTCCTCGGCGACGACGTAGGCGCGGTTGCCGTCGGAGCTGACGGCGATGCCGAGCGCCCGCCAGCCGACGGCGGTGTCGGCGGTGTCGGCGGTGCCGGCCGTGGCGCCGGCCGGCACGGCGCACAGGAGCGTGACTGATGCCGCGAGGGCGGTGGTCCAACGAGCCGTACCCGTAAGCGAGTTCATGGAGATCTCCCCGGACGGTGTCCTCGCGCTGTGCGAGGCGTGGACACGCTACGGGGGAGGGGAGGGCGCGTGGACGGGGCGTGGAGGAGTTGACCGGATCGGTATTGGTCTAGTCCAAAATCCGAAGCCGTCCGCGGGGCCGTGCGGGTGGCCGGGGCCGCCGGGTGGCCGCCTCACGGGTGCGGGTGCGGGTGCGGGCGCGGTGCGGACAGGGCGCGGGCGTGGCCCGGGTGTGGTGCGGAACCGGGCTGCGGGCCGGGCGCGTCGACGCATCACGAAACGCCTGGCGTCCGGCCGGGTGGCCGGACCCAGGTGAGCGGCCGATCGGGCTCCGGCATGCGCCCCGGAGCGGTGACGGTAGGGCCGCGGGTGTGCCGGTCAGAGTGTGAACAAGGCGGCGTACGGTGGGGCGATCCGCTCCTGTCGGGTGCCGAAGTCGACGAGGACGGCCGCGTAGGCTCCGTCCTCCACCGCGAGGACGCGGCCGAGACCATACTTGTCGTGGCTCACGCGGTCGCCCACCGCGAATAGCTTGGGCGGTGCGTCGGGCCGGGGTTTGAAGGGGCTGGTGGGCAGGGGGCGTCGGACTGCCGGTGTTTTCCTCATCCCGGTCAGTATGCTCCGAAAATCGACGGAACGGGCCGTTCCGGAGGGTGTGAATCCGTTGCCGGGTGTCCCCGGGGCGACTCGCCCCCTGGGCGTGGCGAAAAAATCATGACCGGGGCGGCGCGGGGTCCGGTGTCGCCAACTCCGGTGCGGGAATCGATCGTTGCTGTCGCTTTCGGGGCGAGACGGTCGCGCCCGGGAGGGCGGGAAAAAAATAGACGAGTGAAAATCCGCGCCGGCGGGCCGGAGTCTGCTAAGCTCTTCTTAGTTGCAGTTGTGGTTCCCATGAACTTTGTGTGCGCCTGCTTATTGTTGCGGGCGCATTTTTTGTTTTACCGGCTCTTTCCGGCGGGTTCTCATCGCGGCGACTCGAATGTCTGCATGGTGCAGACTTCGCACAGTCTCTCGAAGGAGATTTCTCATGGCTACTGGCACCGTGAAGTGGTTCAACGCGGAAAAGGGCTTCGGCTTCATCGAGCAGGAGGGCGGCGGCGCTGACGTGTTCGCCCACTACTCGAACATCGTCGCCCAGGGCTTCCGCGAGCTGCTCGAGGGTCAGAAGGTCGAGTTCGACGTCACGCAGGGCCAGAAGGGCCCGCAGGCCGAGAACATCCGCCCGCTGTAATTTCCCTGCCGCGCTTTAGCCCGGCAGACAGGGGCCCGCACCGTGCGTCACGCACGGTGCGGGCCCTTTGCCGTTCCGGGGCGGACCGCTGCTCCGCGGAACCCCGCGGCCGACGCCGGCCCGGGTGAGGAGGGCGAGGGCCGCCTCGGAGGGGGAGCCGGCGGGGGCGGTGCAGACGACGAGTACCTGATCGGGTGAGCGGGCGATCGACAGCATCTGCTGCGTCACGGTGAGCGCGCCGACGGCGGGGTGGTGCAGCCGGTAGGAGCGGGTGTCGCACGGCGCCACCCGGTGGTCGCCCCACAGTGCGACGAACTCCGGGCTCTTCATGGTCAGTTCGCCGATCAGCTCGGCCAGCAGCGGGTCCTCGGGGTGCCTGCCGACGGTGGCGCGCAGGCTGCCGACCACCGTGCGCGCCTTGTGCTGCCAGTCCACGTACAGCTCCCGGGTGTGCCCGTCCAGGAACAGCATCCGGCTCAGGTTCGGGCGTCGCGCCGGGTCGTCCGGGCCGTGGACGTCCACGTGGCCGGCCAGCAGGGCGTGCCCGAGGGTGTTCCAGGCCAGCACGTCCGTACGGCGGCCGAGCACCACGGCCGGGACGCCGTCGACCGCGCGGAGCAGGTCGCGGGTCTCGTCCGCCAGCCGCTCGGGTCGCGGTCGGCGCACCCGGGGGGTGTGGCGGGCGGCGACGGCGAGCCGGTCGAGGTGCTCGCGCTCGTGGTCGCCGAGCAGGAGCGCGCGGGCGATCGCGTCGAGCACCTCGGCCGACGCCCCGCGGGACAGGCCCTGCTCCAGCCGGGTGTAGTACGAGACGCTGACGCCCGCCAGCTGGGCCACCTCCTCGCGCCGGAGCCCGGCCACCCGACGGCGGGGCCCGAGTTCGCGCAGGCCGACGTCCTCGGGGTGCAGCCGTGTCCGTCGGGCTCTGAGGAAGGCGCCGAGCGGGCCGGGTCCGTTCATGCCCCCCAGTATTCGGCGCCCGGAGCGGTCCCAGCCACACCCTGTGAGGGGTAGGACGGGCCGGGGTAGGACGAGTGGGGGCTGGTCGGTGCCGCTCGGAGGGGCCAGGCTCGGTCCCGACCGGAAACGGTCGGGAGCGGTCGGCGGACGGTCGGCCGCGTGCCCCGGACCCGAGGAGGGGAGCCCATGCGGCGGAACCCGGAGCAGATCACCATCGGTGACGTCACCGTCACCCGGATCAAGGAGTTCTACGGCTCGGCCGGGCTGTCCCCGGGCCGGTTCTTCCCAGATAGCCCCGGCAGCACGAACGGCCCGAACGGCCCGGCCGGCCCCGACGGCTCGTGGGAGCGGCATCGCGACTGGTTGGCGCCCGACTTCTGGGACCCGGCGACGGACGAGTGCCGTACCGCGGTCCAGTCCTGGCTGCTGCGCAGCGAGGGGCGCACGATCCTGGTCGACACCGGGGCGGGCAACCACAAGGACCGGCCCCACGCGCCGGTCTGGAACCACCTGGACACGGACTACCTCGACAACCTCGCCGCCGCCGGGGTGCGGCCCGAGGACGTCGACCTCGTCGTCAACACCCACCTGCACGTCGACCACGTCGGCTGGAACACCCGCCTCGACGGCCGGACCTGGGTGCCGACCTTCCCCAACGCCCGGTACCTGATGACCCGGCGGGACTTCGAGTTCTGGGACCCGGCCAACGGGCACCGCAGCGTGCTCGGCCGCGGGAACCAGAACGTCTTCGAGGACAGCGTCGCGCCGGTCCACCGGGCGGGACTGACGCGGCTGTGGGAGGGCACGTACCGGATCGACCGGAACCTGCGGCTCGACCTCGCGCCCGGGCACACCCCCGGCTCGTCCGTGCTCACCCTGGAGTCCGGCGGCGAGCAGGCCCTGTTCGTCGGGGACCTGGTGCACAGCCCGTTCCAGATCGCCGAGCCGGACACCAACTCCTGCTTCTGCGAGGACCCGGCGCTGTCCCGCGCCACCCGGCACCGGCTGCTAGGCCAGGCGGCCGAGCACCGTGCGCTGCTCTTCCCGGCGCACTTCGGCGGCCGGGGCGCGGTGGAGGTCGCGCGCAACGGGTCGACGTTCGCGATCAGGGAGTGGGCGGGCTTCTCCCGCATCTCCTGACGCGACGAGGTACCTGATCCGCCGACGCGCCCGCTCCGCCGGTACGTCGGCCCCAGCACCGCCAGAGAGCTCCAGAACCGTCAGAGAGGAATCGTTTCCCATGCCCCGACAGGCAGATCCGGTCGTCGAAACCCCGGCAGGAGCCGTGCGCGGAGTCCGGGACGGGTCCGGCGAGCGCTACCGCGCCCTGCCGTACGCGGCGGCACCGACCGGCGCCGGCCGCTTCGCCCCGCCCGTACCGCACCCGGGCTGGTCCGGCGTCCGCGACGGCACGCGGCCCTCGCCGACGGCCCCGCAGCCGGTCCGCGCCTTCGACCGGCTCGACGTGAGCCCCTACTTCGGGCCCGGCTGGGCGCCCGGTGCGGAGTACCTGGCCGTCGACGTCCACACGCCCGCGGCCGACGGCGGCCGCCGCCCGGTCATGGTGTTCGTGCACGGCGGCGGGTTCATCACCGGCTCGAACCGCGCCGCCCTCTACGACGGCGGCGCGTTCGCCCGCGACGGCGTCGTCCTGGTGACGGTGAACTACCGCCTCGGCATCCCCGGGTTCCTCGACCTGCCGGGCGCCCCGGCCAACCGGGGGCTGCTCGACGTGCTCGCCGCACTCGGCTGGGTGCGGGACACGATCGGGGCGTTCGGCGGCGACCCGGGGAACGTCACCGTCTTCGGGGAGTCCGCGGGCGCGACGCTGGTCTGCGCGCTGCTGGCGGCGCCGGAGGCCGACGGGCTGTTCCGGCGGGCGATCGTGCAGAGCGGCAGCGGCACCGGCGCGTTCACCCCGGAGCAGGCGGGGCGGGTCACCGCCGTCGCGGCCGCCGAGCTGGGCGTCGAAGCGACCGCCGAGGCGTTCGCCCCGATCCCGGACGAGCGGTTGCTGACGGTCCTGCCCGCGCTGCTCGGCCTCGACCTGCGGACGGACACCGCCACCGACCCGCTGGCCGGGCTCAGCCCGCTCGGCCTCGTCCTGCCGGTCCAGCCCGCTGACGCCCTCGCGGACGGACCGGCCCGCGACGTCGACCTGCTCATCGGCACCAACACCGAGGAGGCGAACCTCTACCTCGTGCCCGAGGGGGAGCTGGAGTCCACCACGGAGGCCGACCTCCACGCCGTCGCCGCCGGGCTGCTGGCGGATCCGGCGGCGGTCCTCCCTGCCCTGCGGGCGGCGCGGCCGGGCGCCACGCCGGGCGAACTGCGCTCCGCCGTGCTCGCGCACGCCCTGTTCGAGGCCGGGACGGCGCGCATGGCGGAGGCCCACGCCCGGATCTCGGGCGGCCGCCGCACGTACCGCTACTCGTTCGGGTACCGCTCGACGGCCCTGGACGGGCGGCTCGGCGCCGCGCACACCATCGAGCTGCCCTTCGTGTTCGACCTCGCCGACGAACCCTGGCTGCACGGGGACACCGGCCTGCTCGGCCCCGACCCCGCCCCGGCCGGCCTCGCCGCCCGGGTGCACGGTGCCTGGGTCGCGTTCGCCGGGACCGGGGACCCGGGTTGGGCCGCCTACGACCCGCGGCTGTCCGTGGCGGAGGCCCTCGGCGGCTGAGCGGGGCACGGAGGTCCGACCACCTGCAGCCAGCCCGCCCGCCGACCAGACCGGGCCCGGCCCGCACCGCGAGCGCAGCGGTACGGGCCGGGCCCGGTCGGCCCGTCGAGGTCAGCTAAGGGTGCGGCTCGCGGCGGCGTCGTAGGGGAGCAGGTCGGCGAAGCGGCCGGAGAGGACCTTGGCGGCCCACTGCGGGTCCTGGAGGAGGGCGCGGCCGACGGCGACCAGGTCGAACTCGTCGCGCTCCAGCCGGTCGAGCAGGTTGTCGAGGCCCTGGACCCCGGAGCCCTGGCCCGCGAAGGCGCGCATGAAGTCGCCGTCGAGGCCGACCGAGCCGACGGTGATGGCGGGGCGGCCGGTGAGCTTCCTGGTCCAGCCGGCCAGGTTGAGGTCCGAGTCGTCGAACTCGGGGACCCAGTAGCGGCGGGTCGAGGCGTGGAAGGCGTCGACGCCGGCCTCGGCGAGCGGGGTGAGGATCGCCTCCAGCTCCTGCGGGGTCTCGGCGAGGCGGGCGTCGTAGTTCTCCAGCTTCCACTGCGAGTAGCGGAAGATCACCGGGAAACCGGGGGAGACGGTCTCGCGTACGGCGGCGACGAGCTCGGTGGTGAACCTCGTCCGGGCGACCGGGTCGCCGCCGTAGGCGTCGGTGCGGCGGTTGGTGCCGGCCCACAGGAACTGGTCGAGCAGGTAGCCGTGGGCGCCGTGCAGCTCGACGCCGTCGAAGCCGATCCGCTCGGCGGCCGCGGCGGCCTCGGCGAACGCCCCGATGACGGCGTCGAGGTCGGCCCGCGTCATCGCCCGCCCCGTTCCCTCGGTGCCGTCCAGCCGTATGCCGGACGGGCCGACGGCGGGGGCGTCGGCGAACGGCGGGTCGCCCTGCTTGCGCGCCATGCCGATGTGCCAGAGCTGCGGCACGATGGTGCCGCCCGCCGCGTGGACGTCCTCGGCGACGCGGGCCCACCCGGCCAGCTGCTCCTCGCCGTGGAAGCGCGGGATGGCGTCGCTCTGGCCGGCGGACTCGTGGCCGACGTACGTCCCCTCGGTGACGATCAGGCCGACGCCCGCGGCGGCGCGGCGGGCGTAGTACGAGCGCACGTCCTCGCCGGGCACGCCGCCCGGGGAGAACGAGCGCGTCATCGGCGCCATCACGATCCGGTTGGGCACGGTCAGCCCGTTGATCGTGACGGGCCGGGACAGGAGGTCGGCCGCGCGGGAGGCGGCGGGCTCGGTGACGGTCATGAGGATTCCTCGCGGTCGGCGGTGGCGGTGGCGGGCGCCAGGGCGGTGACGGTGATCGTTCGCCCGTGCCAACCGCCTTGGCGGCTCCCGCATTTCACCGTCCGCGCGAAGTCCGCTGTGATCCGCGCCACGGTCCGCCGCGGGCCCCGGGACGGGGTCTCTCGACGGCTCCCGGCACCGGTCAGGGCCCGGCCGGGCGGTTCCCGGACGGGTCCGTGCGCGGTTCCGCCGTCATCAGGAGGTTCTCGGGACGGTTGGTGCTGGTCATGACGCCTCGTACCCGCGGGTGCCAGCCGCCAGCGGCCCGCGACGGCCGCGACCACGGTCATCATCTCGGTGCGGGCGAAGGACTCGCCGATGCACAGGTGGCTGCCGGCGCCGAAGGGGACGAACGCGCCGCGCGGGACGGGGGGCCGGTCGGGCAGCCAGCGGTCGGGGTCGAACCGCAGGGGGTGGGGGAAGTAACGAGGATTCCGGTGGAGGACCAGGGCGCTGAAGATGAACTCGGTGCCTCGGGGGAAGCGGTAGCCGCCGAGTTCGACGTCGGTGGTCGCGCGGCGGATCGTGATGCCGCCGGGGTTGCGGACGCGCAGCGCCTCGTCGACAACGCGGCGCGTGTACTCCAGCCGGGCCAGCCGCTCGGGGCCGAGGGGAAGGGCGACGTGGTCCCGCAGTTCCTGGTGGAGCCGCTGGTCGACGAGCGGGTGCCGGCCCAGCTCGTGGAAGAGCCAGGCGAGCCCGCCTGCGGCGGTCTCCGTGCCGGCGACCAGCAGGGTGATGAGTTCGTCGTGGAGCTGGCGGTCGGTCATGGCCTCGCCGCTGTCGGCGTCCCGGGCCTGGAGGAGCGTCGACAGCAGGTCCGGCCGCTCGCCCGTGCCGTCGGTGTTGTCGGAGGTGGAGGGGGCCCTGGGAGGTGGCCAGTCCGTTCCCGAGGTAGGGGCGGAGCTTGTCGAAGGAGCGGCCCTTGGCGAAGCTCGCCGCGTCGGTGACCAGTACGCGGTGGACCAGCTCCGGGCTGGTCAGTACGTAGCTCGGCTTCGGGCCGAGGTGGGCGGCCACGATCCGGTCGTAGGCGGTGAGGCTGCCGAGGAACTCCAGCGGACGCCGCCACAGTTCCAGGGCGTGGCCGATCAGCGGGAGCCGCCCGGGAGCGACGGGAGGGGCCGGCGGACGGCTGGCGGTGGGCATCGTCGTTCCTCCGGTGCGGGGTCGGGACACAGTCTGCGGCCCGGTGCACCTCCTGCGAACCCTTCGCGCCGGGGCGCGCTGGTGGACTGCGCGGCGCGCGGGGGCGGAGGCCGGCTCACCCTGGTGGGCCGCGCGCGGACCGGCGAGGAGTCCCACCGGCCCGCCCCGGTCGACGGGCAGAGGAATCAGAGGAAGTACAGGCGGTTCAGCGGGACCTCCTCGGCGGGGTCGGACCGCAGGGGGGTGCCGTCGAGGGTGACGAGGCCTTCGCGCGGGTCGACGAGGACCTCGCCGAGGCGGCTGTTGCGGACCATGTCGCCCGGGCCGATGCCGCGGGTGTGGCGGACGGCGACGCGGCGTCGGCGGGTGGTCATGGTGTCGTACGGGCGGGCGTGGGTGCCGGACTCGGCGGCGGCGCGGCTGGTGAAGGCGACGGAGAGGTCCGCAGGGGTGGCGCCGTGGGCGCCGAACAGGGGCCCCATGACGAGGGGTTGGCAGGTCTCGGTGGCGGCGTTGGGGTCGCCGGTGACGCCGTAGGCGGGGAAGCCCGCCTTGAGGACCAGCTGGGGCTTGGCGCCGAAGGACGCCGGGCGCCACAGGACGAGGTCGGCGAGTTTCCCGACCTCGATCGAGCCGACCTCGTGGGAGAGGCCGTGGGCGATGGCCGGGTTGATGGTGAGCTTGGCGATGTAGCGCAGCACGCGCTGGTTGTCGTCGTCCGGGCCGTCGCCCTCCAGCGGGCCGCGTTCGGCCTTCATCTTGCCCGCCACCGCGAAGGTGCGGCGCACCGTCTCGCCGGCCCGGCCCATGCCCTGGGCGTCGGAGGAGGTGATGCCGATGGCCCCGAGGTCGTGCAGCACGTCCTCGGCGCCCATGGTGCCGGCCCGGATGCGGTCGCGGGCCATCGCGGCGTCGCCGGGCAGGTCGGTCTTGAGCCCGTGGACGGAGACGATCATGCCGTAGTGCTCGGCGACCGCGTCCCGGCCGAAGGGGAGGGTGGGGTTGGTGGAGGAACCGATGACGTTCGGCACGCCCGCCATCTTGAGGACGTTGGGGACGTGTCCGCCGCCGCAGCCCTCGATGTGGAAGGCGTGGATGGTCCGGCCTTCGAGGACCTTCAGGGTGTCCTCGACCGAGAGGCACTCGTTCAACCCGTCGGTGTGCAGGGCCACTTGGACGTCGTGGGCCTCGGCGACGGACAGCGCGGTGTCCAGGGCGCGGGTGTGCGCGCCCATGTCCTCGTGCACCTTGAAGCCGCAGGCTCCGCCCTCGGCCAGCGCCTCGACGAGCGGGGCGGGGTGGGAGGACGAACCGCGGCCCAGGAAGCCGATGTTGACGGGCCAGGCGTCGAAGGAGTTGAAGGCGTGCCGCAGCGCCCAGGGCGAGTTGACGCCGACGCCCCAGACCGGCCCGAACTCCTGGCCGATGATGGTGGTGACGCCGGAGGCCAGCGAGGCCTCCATGATCCGCGGGGACATCAGGTGCACGTGGGTGTCGATGGCGCCGGCGGTGACGATCAGGCCCTCGCCGGAGACGATGGCCGTCCCGGTGCCGACCACCACGTCCACGCCGTCCAGGGTGTCCGGGTTGCCGGCCCGCCCGATCGAGGCGATCCGGCCCTCCCGGATGCCGATCGAGGTCTTGCGGATGCCCTGGATCGCGTCGATCACCAGGACGTTGCTGATCACCACGTCGCAGGTGTCCCGGACGGCGGCGGCCTTGAGGTGCAGGCCGTCCCGGGCGGTCTTGCCGAAGCCGGCCAGGAACTCGTCGCCCGGCCGCTGGGAGTCGGACTCGACCCGGACGACCAGGCCGCTGTCGCCGAGCCGGACCCGGTCCCCGGCGCGCGGGCCGTGCACGGCCGTGTACTCGGACGCGTCGATGCTGCTGCTCACGGGTGCTGCTCCTGTCCTTCGCCGCTTGTTCCTGCGTCGGCCGCTCCGGCGTCGACCGTTCCCGCGCCGGCCAGTCCTTCGTCGGCCGCTCCGAGGTAGCCCTGTTCGGTGGCCCGGCGCAGCGCCTCGCGCCGTACCCGGGGCGAGTCCAGCGGTCCGTCGACCAGCCCGGCGAAGCCGATCGCGACCCGCTCGCCGCCGATCGGCACCAGGCCGACCTCGACGGTGGCGCCCGGGTCGAAGCGCACCGAGGAGCCGGCCGGTACGGCCAGGTGCATCCCGTAGGCGGCGGCCCGGTCGAAGGCCAGCCGCGGGTTGGCCTCGAAGAAGTGGAAGTGCGAGGTGACCGAGACCGGCACCCCGGAGGTGTTGCGCACGGCGAGGGTGCGGACGGGTTCCGGTCCGGTCGCGGCGTGGCCGTCGGTGAGGACGGCGCCGGGTGCGGCCTCGCCGAGAGCGCCGCCGCCGAACGGGTCGGCGATGACGGCGAGCCGGGTGCCGTCCTCGAACACGGCCTCGACGTGGATCTCGGTGACGAGGTCCGCCACGCCGGGCAGGACATCGGCGGGGGAGAGGACGGAGCGGCCGCGCGCGACGGCCTCGGCCAGGCGCAGCCCGTCGCGGGCGGCCTCGCAGACGGTGTCCGAGACGAGCGCGGTGGCCTCGGGGACGTTGAGCCGCAGGCCGCGGGCGCGGCGGGCGCGGGCGAGTTCGGCTGCTGTGAAGATCAGCAGCCGGTCGCGTTCGGTGGGGGTCAGCTGCACGGGGGTTCCCTTCTCCCTCGGTGCGGGGCGGCGGGGGTCAGCCGGCCGGCTGGTCGTGGGTGGAGCAGTGGATGCCGCCCCCGCCGGAGGCGATGGTGTCGATCTTCACGGGGACGATCTCGCGGTCCGGGAACTGCTCCCGGAAGACCTCCTGGGCGTGGCCGTCGGCCTTGGCGTCGCCGAAGAGCGGCAGGTAGACGCCCTTGTTGCCGATGTAGAAGTTCATGTACGAGGAGACGAAGGCGTCGCCGCGACCGGTGATCCGGTCCGGGTCGGGCTGGCCGATCTCGACGACCTTGAGCTTCCCGCCGGTCGCGTCGGTGGCCTCGGCGAGGACGGCGCGGGCCTGGTCGGCGGAGCGGGACCAGACGTCGGGCGGGGTGCCGGGGAAGGCGCGGTCCAGGAAGACGACGCCGGGGGCGGCGAAGCGGGCGAGGCAGTCGACGTGGGCGTCGGTGATGTCCTTGCCCTTGACGCCCGCCAGCCAGATCACCTTGGTGAGGCCCAGCGTCCGCTTGAGCTCCGCCTCGATCTCGTCGCGGGTGCGGCCCGGGTTGCGGTTGTCGTTGACCACGGAGCTCTCGGTGACCAGCAGGGTGCCCTGGCCGTCGGTCTCGAAGGAGCCGCCCTCGGCGGTGAGCGGGGTCTCCAGCCGCTCGATCCCGTACTTCTCCAGGACGGTGCGGGCGATCCGGGCGTCGTTGGCGTGCTCCTGCTTCCCGCCCCAGCCGCTGAAGTTGAAGTCGACGCCCTTGACCTTTCCGCCCTCCTCGACGAAGACCGGCAGGGTGTCGCGGGCCCACAGGTCGTCCACCGGGACGGCGAGCAGCTCGACGTCCGAGCCGCAGGCGTTGCGGGCCGAGGCCTCCTGGCCGGGGCGGACGAGCAGGACCACCGGTTCGCGCTGTCCGATGGCCCGGGCCACGGTGGCGATGTCCCTGCGGACGGCGCCGAGCTGCTCGCCCCAGACGTTCTCGGAGGCGGGCCAGGCCATGAAGGTCCGCTCGTGCTTCTCCCACTCGCCGCCGAGCCGCCGGCCGCGAGCGGGGGCGGGGGCTGGCGCGGGGGTGGGATCGGAGGCGGGCGCCGGGGGCTGCGCGGCGGGCTGTCCGGGGGTGCCGGAGGCCGGGGCCGCGGGGCCGGCCGGCTCGTCGCCGGCGGTGGCGCAGGCCGTCGCGCCGAGGGCGATCGCACCGGCTCCGGCGAGGGAGCGCAGCACCGTGCGGCGGGCGAGGGGGGACTGGGACACGGTGGACTCCGGTGGGGCTGGGGGGTGGATCCGGCGCGGCGGGGAGGGCGGGCTCCGGGGGAGCGGCCCACGCGGCGATGGTCGGCGGCGGACGAGGAGGTCGTCCGGGAGGACGAGGTCGGTCGGCAGCGCCGGGACCGACTCTCGCATTGACTGAAAAATCAGTCAAGCTTTACGGTGAAGTCACCCAAACCACCCCGAGACGACCGGGGGCGCCGTACGAGCGGCCCCGGTCACGACGACGAAAGGCCGGGTGAGGCGGCGATGCTGCGCAATGGTCTGGAGCCCTGGCACGTGCTGGTCACGGTGGCCGTGCTGGTGCTGCTGTTCGGCTCCAAGAAGCTGCCCGAGATGGCGCGCGGACTGGGGAAGTCGATGCGGATCCTGAAGTCCGAGACGGCGGCCCTGCGGGAGGACGGTGCGCCCGGCGGAGCGGTCACCGAGCCGCCCGGTGGAGCAACCGCGGGTTCGCCCGGCGGAGCGACGGCCGGTTCACCTGGCGGAGCGACGCCCGGTTCGCCCGGCGGAGCCGTCACCGAGCCGCCCGCCGCCCCGCAGGCCGGGCCGGTGAAGCGGCCGCTCTGACCGGCGGGCCCGTACACGAGCCCGCCGCCGACGCCGGGAGCCGTCGTCCCCCCGCCGCCCGACGGGGGAACGACGGCTCTCAGCCGTTGCGGCGGTAGTGGTCCAGGGACACCCGGACCGGCCCGTCCGGGCCCGCGGTCGACAGCACCCGGACGACCGCGAGGTCCCGGCCGTCCGCGGACCGGACGCAGAAGGCGCCGCGCGGCCCGACGGCGGCGAACGGGATCCGCCCGGCCGGGCGGCTGCCGAGGCCCTTGAGACACTCGGCCGGGCCCAGTCCGGCGTCCCGGCCGATGAAGGAGTCGGCGTTCTCCGGCACCAGGAACTCGCCCTCGCCGCGGCCGACGTACCAGGTCGCGCTGTCGGTCGGGACCACGGTGCCGGTGGCGAGGTCGAACTCGTAGCCGGCGTCCGACGAGGTCAGCTCGACCGCGCGGTAGGCCGGGGCGTACTCGGCGGCGGGGGCGGACGGCGGCGCGGCGCTCGGCGCGGCGGGGGCGGACCGGGTGGGCGACGGCGACCCGGCGGGCGTCGGGCCGGCCGTCGGGTCGCCGGGCTCGGCGGCACCGGACACCGGGGCCTCGGCGGCCGAGGCCTCCCCCGACTCCTGGTCGTCGAGCAGCAGGGCCGTCGCGGCGGCGGCGCCGACGGCCAGGGCGACGGCGGCGGTCAGCGCGGTGCGCCCGAGGGCGCGTCTGCGGCCGCCCGCGCGCGGGGCCTGACGGCCTGCCGACACCTGCGACCCGGCGGGCAGCGGCCCGGCGGGTGCCGGGGCGGCTCCGGTCGCCGGCGCCGGCGCGAGCACCGTCGGCGTCGGCGGGGTGGTCGGGGCGAGGACCGTACGCGCCGAGTCCCACCCGGGCCCGGCGGCCCCGGGCCCCTCGGCCGGCACCTGCGGCAGCTCGGCGTGCCGGGTGATCTGGCTGGTCAGCGGGTGCGGCAGCCAGTCGTCGCCGAACCTGAGCTGCCCGCCCACGGCCGGGTGGCTCCGGGCGGCGGCGATCACCTCGGCGGTGGTCGGACGGTCCTCGGGCCGCTTGGCCAGGCACCGCAGCAGCAGCGCGCGCAGGCTCTCCGGGACCCGGCCGAGGTCGGGCTCCTCGTGGACGGTCCGGTAGAGCGCCGCCGGGTCCGGGCCGTCCCCGAACGGCGGAGCGCCGCCGGCGACGTGGACGGCCAGGGCGCCCAGCGCGTACACGTCGGTGGCCGGGGTCGCGGCCCGGCCCACGGCCTGCTCGGGCGCCATGTAGGCGGGCGAGCCGATCCGCAGGCCGGTGCCGGTCAGCGCGCTGGCGTCGGCCGCGCGGGCGATGCCGAAGTCGATCACCCGGGGGCCGTCGGAGGCGATCAGCACGTTGCCGGGTTTGAGGTCCCGGTGGACCACCCCGGTGGCGTGGATCGCCTGCAGCGCCTCGGCGATGCCGGCCATCAGCAGCAGGACGGTCCGTTCCGGGAGCGGGCCGTGGCGCTGCACCACCTCCTGGAGCGAGGGGCCCGGCACGTAGGTGGTGGCCAGCCAGGGGGTGGCGGCGTCCACGCCCGCGTCGACCACCTGGGCCGTGTACAGCCCGTGGATGCGTCGGGCGCTGGCCACCTCCTGGGCGAACCGGGCCCGGAACTCCGGGTCCCCGGCCAGTTCGGGCCGCACCACCTTGAGCGCCACCGGCCGGCCGCCGGGGGTGTACGAGAGGTAGACCCGGCCCATGCCGCCGGCGCCGAGCCGGGCGGCCAGCAGGTGGCCGCCGACCTCGCGCGGGTCGTCGTCGGCCAGCTCCTGGAAGACCGGCTGGAGGGCGAAGGGGGACCGGTCAGCGGACATGCGGGCTGCCTCTCTCGGCGGTCAGGGGGCGGCACGGGGGCCGGACGGACCGGACGGGCCGGAGACGGGCGTACGGCACACGCGGCACGTACGGCACGTACGGCACGCACGGCGCCGCAGAGTTTAGAGGTTTTATCAGGATCGGCCGAATCGGCCCCGGCAGGGCTGCCCGACGCGGGGCCGACGGGAAGGGACTGCCCGCAGGGGCCCGGCTAGTCGCGCGCCAGCTCCGCCTCGACGGCCCCGCACAGCAGCCGGCGGGCGTGGTCGAGCGGCAGCGAGCCGCTCAGCCAGCGCACGCTCAGGCCCTCGACGAGGGCGGTGAGCCGCTCGGCGGCGGCCGCGTGCGCCGGGGCGGTCCCGCACGGATCGGCCCGGGCGAGCAGTTCGGCGATGTCGTGCACCCAGGTGTGGGTGGTCCGCGCCAGGTCCTCGCGCAGGTGCGGTTCGAAGACCGCGGTGGCTCTCAACTCGCCCCAGGCGGTGCTGTTCTCCCGGACGTCCGGGCTGTCCTGGAGTTCCCGGAGCAGCACGCGTTCGAGGTCGGCCCGGGGGCTCTCGGCGCGGGCCGGGGCGGGCTCCTCGTCGGCGGTGTAGTGGTCCGCGCGGTCGCTGATGTGCGCCAGCGTCTCCCGGAGGATCCCGGCTCGGTCGGTGAAGTGGTAGTAGATCAGCGAGGTGGACACCCCGGCCTCGGCGGCGAGTTCGCCCACGCGCAGTCCGCGTACGCCGCGCCGGGCGATCACCCGGGTCGCGGCCTTGAGTATTTCCGTCCGACGGTCCGACATGGGCGCCCACTCTACCGGGCTTCCCGGCTGGTCAGACAGGTTCCTGATGATCGTTTCAGGGGTTTCCATCAGCTTTGCCTCCAAGTCTTGACTGAATTTTCAGTACGGTAGAGGATGCGGGGCAACCCCCACGCCTCCCGCATCAGCCAGGGAGCGCCCCGTAGACCCCCACCCCCTCCCGGACACCACCGACGGCCACGTCGCTGCCCGGCGCACCGCGCCGCGCCCGGAGGGGCCCGAACAGAAGAGGTTTCCCGTGACGTACCGAATGCCCGCTGAGTGGACCGAGCACGAGGGCTGCCTGATGGCCTGGCCCGTCCGCCCGGACCTGTGGGGCGACACCCTCGACGAGGTGAAGGGCGAGTACGCGGCCGTCGCCCGCGCCATCGCGCAGTTCGAACCGGTCACCATGGTCGCGCCGCCCGGCCACGGCGAGGAGGCCCGGGCCCGGTGCGGCGAGGGCATCACCGTGGTCGAGCTGCCGACGGACGACTCCTGGTTCCGCGACTCCGCGCCGATCTTCGTCCTCGACGGGGACGGCCGCCGGGCCGGCGTGGACTTCCGCTTCAACGCCTGGGGCCGCAAGCACAGCCCCTGGGACGCCGACGACCGGATCAGCGGCCTGCTGCTGGAGCACCTCGGCACCCCGGCGATCCGCTCCGAGATGATCCTCGAGGGCGGTGCGATCACCGTCGACGGCGAGGGCACGCTGATCACCACCGAGCAGTGCCTGCTGCACCCCAACCGCAACCCGGAGATGACCCGGCAGGAGATCGAGGCCGAACTGAAGGCGCGCCTCGGCGTCACCAAGGTGGTCTGGCTGCCGTACGGCGGGGCGCTGGACACCGAGACCGACGGGCACGTGGACGGCGTCTGCGCGTTCGTCGCCCCCGGCAAGGTCGTGGTGCAGCTCCCGGCCGACCCCGCGCACCCGGACCACGCCCGGATGCGGGCCAACCGCGCCGTGCTGGAGCACTCCACGGACGCCCAGGGCCGGCCCTTCGAGATCGTCGACCTGCCGCAGGCCGCCTTCGTCGAGGTCGACGACCGCGAGGTCGAGGTCGGCTACCTGAACTTCTACCTCGCCAACGGCGGCGTCGTCGTGCCGGTCGCCGACCACCCCGAGGACGCGGGCGCCCTGGCCGTGCTCGCCGCCGCCTACCCGGACCGGAAGGTCGTCGGCGTGCGCGCCCGGGTGATCGCCTACGGCGGCGGCGGCGTCCACTGCATCACCCAGCAGATCCCGGCCGCCCACGCCTGACCCCTCGCCAGCGAACGGAGACCCCACCCTCATGACTCCCACCGCGCCCGCGAGGGGCGCCGGAGCCCGCGGCCGGCTCGTCCTCGCCACCGCTCTGCTCTCGGCGGCGGCCCTGGTCGCCGCCTGCTCCGGCCCGCCCCGCGGCGGCGCCGACCAGGCGGCGGTCCGGCTCTCCGCCGACACCCCGCCCGCCAAGGGCGAGCTCGACTCGTTCACCTGGGCCACCTACGCCGAGCCGCCCACTCTGGACTACCTCCAGGCCTTCGACTACCCGCAGAACACGGTGCTCTCCAACGTCTGCGAGAGCCTGATGCGCTGGACCCCCCAGCTCACCCTGGCCCCCGGCCTCGCGGAGAAGGCCTCCAACCCCGACCCGGCGACCTGGGTCTACGACCTGCGCTCGGGCGTCCACTTCCACGACGGCACGGTGATGACCGCCGACGACGTCGTCTTCAGCCTCGGCCGGCAGATGAACCCGGACAACGCGGCGGCCTGGGCGCAGGTGTTCCAGAACGTCGAGTCCGTCACCAGGACCGGCCCGCTCCAGGTCACCGTCAAGCTCAAGCAGCCCGACTCCCAGTTCCCGCAGTACATGGCGACCGCCGCCGGCGTCGTCGCCGCCAAGGCCGGGGTGGAGGCCGCGGGCAAGGACTACGGCACCAACGGCGGCCTCGACTGCACCGGCCCCTTCACGCTGGGCACCTGGGCCAAGGGCCAGTCGATCGAGCTCCAGCGCTTCGACGGCTACTGGGGCGCCAAGGCCAAGTCGAAGAAGGTCGTGTTCAGCTTCCTCACCGACGCGTCCGCCCGCACCAACGCGATGCTCACCGGCGACGTCGACGGCGGCTACCTGATCCCCACCGAGAGCTACGACCGGCTGAAGCGCGAGGGCCCGGGCACGCTCTACTTCGGCGAGGGCCTGAGCACCGTCAACCTCAACGTCACCAGCATGAACGGCCCGCTCGGCGACCTGCGGGTCCGCCAGGCGCTCTCGCTGGCCCTGGACCGCTCCGGCTTCGTCCGGACCGGCCTGGCCGGCGCCGGCACCGTCACCGGCTCCCTCACCACCAGGGCCGCCTGGGCCGGCGCCCCCGAGGACGTCCGGAAGGCGGCCTTCGACCACCTCACCCCGACCGCCCCGGACATCGACCGGGCCAAGGCCCTGGTCAAGGAGGCCGGTGCCGAGGGCAGGACGCTCACCGTCGCCACCAGCACCATCGGCCAGGACGTCTCGCTGCTCGCCACCGCCGTCCAGGCCGCCGGAGCGAAGATCGGCCTGAACGTCCAGCTGAAGACGATCGCCCCGAACGCCTTCACCGCGCTGTTCACCGACGCCAAGGCGCGCGAGGGCATCGACCTGTTCCCGGAGACGTACTACGACTCCGTCACCGACCCGCTCGACCTGCTCGCCAACTTCCGGACCGGCGCCTACCAGAACTACGCCGGCTTCAGCGACAAGGCCTACGACGACCTCGTCGACCAGGCCACCGCCGAGTACGACCCGGCCAGGCGCGGCGCGATCGAGGCCAGGCTCCAGCAGACCGCCTCCGAGCGGCTGCTGTGGATCCCGGTCGCCGAGTGGCCCACCTCCGTCTTCCTCAACAAGCGCGTCACCGGCGCCCCCACCACCATCTCGTACATGTACTACCCGTGGGCCGCCGACGTGGGGGCCGCCCGGTGAACTTCCTGAGATTCGCCGCCCGGCGGCTGGCCGAGATGGCCGCCACCCTGCTCGGCGCGTCCTTCGTGGTCTTCGGCGCGATGTACCTGGCACCGGGCAACCCGGCGAGCTTCCTGCTGTCCGGCCGGTCGGCCTCCCCGGCCGCCCTGCAGGCGATCAACGAGCAGTACCACCTCGACGACCCGTTCCTGGTGCGGTACTTCCGCTGGCTCGGCCAGGTGCTGCAGGGCGACTTCGGACGCTCCATCACCTACCGCACCGACGTGTCCCGGCTGCTCGCCGACCGGCTGCCCGCCACCCTGACCCTGGTGGTCATGGCCCTGCTCGTGGTCGCCGTCCTCGGCCTGGCCCTCGGCTGGATCGGCGCGGTGCGCGGCGGCGCGACCGACTCGGCGGTCCTGCTCTCCACCACGCTCGCGGTCGGCACCCCCTCCTTCGTCGCGGCCGTCCTGCTGCAGGGCCTGTTCGCGGTCAAGCTGGGCTGGTTCCCGACCAGCGGCACCGGCGACGGCTTCGGCGACCTGCTGTGGCACCTCACCCTGCCGGCGGTCGCCCTCGCGCTGTACCTGATCGGGATGCTCGCCCGGGTCACCCGCTCGGCGATGCTGGACGCCCTGGAGGGCGAGCACGTCGCCGTCGCCCGCAGCCGCGGCGTGCCCGAGCGCGAGGTGATCCGCCGCCACGTGTTCCGCAACTCGCTGGGCACCGTGCTGACCACCGGCGGCCTGATCGTCTCCACCCTGCTGGTCTGCACGATCCTGGTGGAGTCCGCGTTCAGCATCGGCGGCATCGGCCAGCTCCTCGAACTGTCCACCACCACCAAGGACTTCCCCACCGTCCAGGCCATCTCGCTGCTGATCGTCGCCCTGTTCATGACCGTGAACCTGGTCGTCGACCTGCTCCACCCGCTGGTCGACCCCCGGGTCGCCCTCGGTTCGAGGAGGGCCGACGCATGAGTGTCGCCCTCACCCGCCGGCCCGGCCTCGGCCGCCTCAGGGCCGCCCGCGCCCCGCTCCACCTGGCCTGCCTCGGCCTCGTCGCCCTGGTCGTGCTCGCCGCCCTGCTCGCCCCCTGGATCGCGCCGGACGACCCGAACGCCGTCGACCTCGGCAACGCCCTCGCCGGCCCCTCGCCCGACCACCTGCTCGGTGTCGACGCCGCCGGCCGCGACACCCTCTCCCGGCTCCTGCTCGGCGCCCGCACCTCCCTGCTCGGCCCGCTCGGCGTGGTCGCCTTCTCCACCGTCGCCGGCGTCCTGGTCGGCCTGGTCGCCGGCTGGCGGGGCGGCTGGCTCGACTCCGTCCTCTCCCGCGGCACCGAACTGGTCTTCGCCTTCCCCGGCATGCTGCTCGCCATCCTGATCGTCTCGGTGTACGGGGAGGGCCTCCTCGCCCCCGTCGTCGCCCTCGCGATCGCCTACCTGCCGTACGTCTCGCGGCTGACCCGCTCCCTGGTGCTGGCCGAACGCGAACGCCCCTACGTCGCCGCGTACCAGGTCCAGGGCCACTCCGCCGCGCAGATCTGCCTGCGGCACGTCCTGCCCAACATCGCCCCGATCGTCCTGGCGCAGTCCACCATCAACTTCGGCTACGCCCTCATGGACCTCGCCGGCCTCTCCTTCCTCGGCCTCGGCGTCCCCGCGCTCACCCCCGACTGGGGGCGGATGGTCTTCGACGGCCAGACGGCGATCCAGCACGGCTACCCGCTCTCCGCGATCCTGCCGTGCGTCCTCCTCGTGCTCACCGTCGTCGCGTTCAACGTCGTCGGCGAGCGCTGGGCCGACCGTGTCGCCCGGAGGAGCCGATGAGCCGGAGAACGACGAGCCGGAGAACGACGAACCGGGGGACCCGACGAACCGGCGCAGCCCCGAACCGGAGGACCGCGTGAACGCCCTCGACATCCGGGGCCTGCGGCTCCGCCTGCCCGGCACCGCCCGGCCCGTCCTCGACGGGGTCGACCTCGCCGTGGGCCCCGGGGAGACCGTGGCCCTGGTCGGCGAGTCCGGCTCCGGCAAGAGCCTCACCTCCCGCAGCGCCCTCGGCCTGCTGCCGCCCGGCGCCACCGCCGAGGGCAGCGTCCTGGTCGACGGCGAGGACGTCCTGACGATGGGCCCCGACCGGCTGCGCGCCCTGCGCACCGGCCGGGCCGCCATGGTCTTCCAGGACCCCAGGGCCGCGATCAACCCGCTGCGCCGCGTCGGCGACTTCCTCACCGAGGGCGTCCGCCTCGGCGGCCGGACGAGCCGGGAGGACGCCGAGCGGCGCGCGGTCGAACTGCTCGACGCCGTGGGCCTCGGCCCGGAACTGCTGCGCCGCTACCCGGGCCAGCTGTCCGGCGGCATGCTCCAACGCGTCATGATCGCCGCCGCGCTGATGGGCGACCCGGTCCTGCTGCTCGCCGACGAGCCCACCACCGCGCTCGACGTCACCAGCCAGGCCGAGGTGGTCGCGCTCCTCGACCGGCTGCGCCAACGCTTCGGCACCGGCCTGCTGTTCGTCACCCACGACCTCGGCCTCGCCGCCGCCATCAGCGACCGGGTCCACGTCATGTACGCCGGGCGGATCGTCGAGAGCGGCCCCGCCGAGGCGCTCTTCGCCCGGCCCCGCCACCCCTACACCGCCGCGCTGCTGGCCGCCACCCCGGGGCTGGACTCCGGGAGCGGCCGACTCGCCGCCATCGACGGCCAACCACCGGACCTGCGCGAGGAGTTGACGGGCTGCGCGTTCGCCCCCCGGTGCCCCCGGGCGACCGCCCTGTGCCGCGAGGAGACCCCGGCGCCGGGCCCGGTCGCCTGCCACCACCCGCTCGAAGGGAGCCGCGCCGATGCCTGAGGCCGTACTGGAGGTCACCGGACTGTGCCGGACCTTCGGCACCGTACGGGCGGTGGACGACGTCTCCTTCACCCTCCCGGCCGGCGGATCGCTCGGCATCGTGGGCGAGTCCGGCTCCGGCAAGACGACCACCGCCCGGATCGTCGTCGGCCTCGAACAGGCCGACGAGGGGCGGGTCGCCGTCCGGGGCCGGGCCCGCGCCGGCCGGGTGCGGGGGAGGGCCGGGCGGCTGGCCCGCGCCCGTGAGGTCCAGATGGTCTTCCAGGACCCGTACCTCTCCCTGGACCCGCGCACCAGCGTCGAGGCCGTGCTCCGCGAGACCCTGCGGCTGCACTTCCCCGGCACCGACCACGCGGCCCGGATCCGCGAACTCCTCGACCAGGTCGGCCTCGGCAGTCGGGCGGCCGACGCGCTGCCCCGGCAGCTCTCCGGCGGCCAGCGCCAACGCGTCGCCATCGCACGGGCGTTGGCCGTCCAGCCGGCCGTCCTGGTGCTGGACGAGGCGGTCGCCGCGCTGGACGTCTCCGTGCAGGCGCAGGTCCTCAACCTGCTCGCCGACATCCGCGAACGGACCGGCATCGGCTACCTGTTCATCACCCACGACCTCGGCGTCGTCCGCTGCGTCACCGACGAGGTCGTCGTGATGCGCCACGGACGGATCGTCGAATCCGGCCCCACCGCCCACGTCCTGGACTCCCCGCAGCACGCCTACACCCGGCTGCTGCTGGAGTCCGTCCCCCGGCCCGGCTGGGATCCCGACCGGATCGCCGCCGCGCGCCGCGCCTTGTAAGACGGCTCCGGCCCGGCAGGTGGTGGGACCTGCCGGGCCGGAGCGACCGAGCAACACCGGCGGGCGACGCCGGGCGGCGGCGACCCTGCCGGCCCGGCGCCACCGCCGCAGGAAGGACGACCGTGCAGGTCACCACCGACGACACCAGCGCGACCGACCGGGCCGCGCACCGATCCCCCCGCCGCTGTTGGCGGTTCGCCGCCGTCCTGGCGGTGGTCGTCACCCTCTGCGGGTCGGGCATCGGGCTGTACCTCAACGAGCGCGACACCCGCGAACAGACCAGGGAGCTGGCGGTCCCCTCGACGCCCGACTGGATCGAACTGGACGTCACCGCCCAGGACGTGGACCCGACCGCCCAGCAGCTGACCCTCTACGTCACGCCCGTCCCGCACGGCAGGTTCGCCGCCGGGCCGGACTCCCAGACCTTCGCCCGCCCCGTCGAGATCACCGTCACCGGCACCCCCAAGGTGACCATCCGGGCGGCCGAGGGGGAGGCCGCGGCGTCCCAGCTCGTCCAGGTGGGGACGTACGACGGCACCAAGACGGACTACCCGTTCGACCGCTACCGCGCAGAGGCCGGCTTCACCGCCACCAGCGGGGGCGCGGCCGTGCCCGTCGGCCTGGTCCTCACCGACACCGACCCGTTCTTCGTACTGCGCCCGCAGGCCACCACCGCGAGCTCCGGTGCCGTGACCCTGGACGCGCGGATCACCCGGTCCCGCAGCACCTTCATCCTCTCCTGGTTCATGATCGCGGCCATGTGGGCCATCGCCCTGGCCGTCCTCGGCGCCGCCGAGGTGCTGTACCGCAAGCGCGAGGGGCTGGTCTGGCCCTCCCTGGGCTGGATGGCGGCGAGCCTGTTCGCCCTGATCGGCATGCGCAACGCGGCCCCCGGGGCGCCGCCGATCGGATCCCTGATCGACTACGTGGCGTTCTTCTGGGCCGAGGGCCTCATCGCCGCCAGCCTGGCCTGCACCGCCTGGTCCGGCATCCGCACCGAGCACCGGCTGCGCCGCGAGCGGGAGGCGGTGACCGAGGCGGCGTGAGCCGAGGGGCGGTGAGCGGGGGCGGTGAGCGGATTCCCCCGAACGGCGGGTGCGTGCCGCACCGGAATCTGACCTTCCGATCAGTAGCCTGCGGAGCCGAACCCGACCCCAACCGGAACGAGGCCCCATGGCTCACCCCCGGCCGTCCCGCCGTTCACTCCTGCAGTCCGGGGCCGCGCTCGCCGCGCTGGCCCTGACCGGTGGCTGCTCCTCCGACAGCGGATCGGGGGAGCGGTCCGGTCAGAGCGGTACGGCCTCGGGGGTGGCCCCGTCCGCAGGCTCGGCGACCGGCGGGTGGGCCATGCCGGCCGAGTCCGGCCCGCACACCCGCACCTTCATGGCCTGGCCGGCGCTGGAGGAGGTGTGGGGCGACCAACTGCCGGCCGTCCGGCAGGACATCGCCGGGCTGGCCCAGGCCATCGCCGGCTTCGAGCCGGTCGTCCTGCTGGCCCGCCCCGACCAGGCCGACCAGGCCCGGCAGGCCTGCGGCTCCTCGGTCGAGGTGCTGGAACTGAAGGTCGACGACCTGTGGGCCCGGGACACCGGCCCGACCTTCGTCACGGGCCCGAAGGGGCTCGCCGGGGTCGACTTCAACTTCAACGGCTGGGGCGGCAAGCAGACCCACGCCAACGACGCCCTGGTCGCCCGCTACCTCCTGGACCACTACGGCATCACCCGCGTCCAGGCGTCGGTCACCGGGGAGGGCGGCGGCATCGAGGTGGACGGCGAGGGCACCCTGATGGCCACCGAGAGCTCCTGGGTCAACGACAACCGCAACCCCGGCAAGTCCCGCGACGAGATCGAGGCGAGCCTCAAGGGCCTGCTCGGCGTCGAGAAGGTGATCTGGTTCAAGGGCGTCGCCGGGCAGGACATCACCGACTGCCACGTCGACGCCCTCGCCCGCTTCGCCGAGCCGGGCACCGTGGTGCTGCACCGGCCCGCCGCCGACACCCCGCCGGACGTCTGGACCACCGCCTCCGCGCAGGCCGTCCAGGTGCTCCAGTCCGAGACCGACGCCAAGGGCCGCACGCTCACCGTGGTCGACCTGCCCGAGCCCGACGTCACCCTGATCCAGGGCGCCGGCAAGGACTTCCTCGCCACCTACATCAACTACTACGTCTGCAACGGCGGCGTCATCGTCCCGCGCTTCGGCGACCAGGCCACCGACGACCGGGCGGCCGGCATCATCGGCGACCTCCACCCGGGGCGCAAGGTCACCCAGGTCGGCATCAACCACATCGCCGCGGGCGGCGGGGGCATCCACTGCGCCACCCAGCAGCAGCCCGTCGCGTCCGGCTTCACCGGGTGACGCGGGGGCAGATGGTGGGACCGTCAGGCGCCGGACGGCCGGGCGGCGGCGGAGGAGAGCGAGTCCAGCAGCGTCCGCAGCACCCGCTCGGCGTCCACCGTCCCGTCCAGCGATCCGATGGCGGCGAGCCCGTCCACGGCGGCGGCGAAGGCCTCGCCGAGCGGCACCGGGTCGGCGCCGTCGCCGCGCTCGTCCAGCAGGCAGCGGAACAGGCCGACGAAGGAGGAGCGCCAGCGCGCGTACTCGGCCTCCAGGCTGGCGCGGACGCGTTCGTCGTTGAGGGCGAGCCAGTGCAGGGCCGCGTGCAGCCGGGCGAGGTCGGGGCTCTCGGGCCGGGTGAGCAGTGCCAGGACCCGCTCGGAGCGTTCGGCGTAGCCGCCGGGGCCGGCGACCGCCTCCTCCAGCGGGGTGATCCACTCGGGCCGGATGTCCTCGACCACCGCGACGATCAGGTCGGTGCGGTCCGCGAAGTGGTAGTGGCACATCCCGTGCGAGACCCCGCACAGCGCGGCCACGTTGCGGGTGGTGAACCGCCCCGCGCCGTCGCCGGCGAGCAGGGTGCGGGCCGCGGCGATCAGCCGGGCCCGGGTCTGCTCGCCCTTGGCGGAAGCGCGCGCCCGGCCGGTGCCGCCGGGGCCGGGGGCCGTACGCGGGGCTGCGCCCGTCGCCTGTGTCGCCATGGCCGCCACTGTAACGACTGCGGGGGAGCGGCAGGGGCGCATCGGCACCGATCTCTGCGCAAAGTATTGACCGAGCGCTTGGTCAGTTTTACCTTTTCGGTCAACTACCGGACAGGCAGCGCACTTTGACAGGGAGGTAGTGATGGAGGGCAGCTTCAGATCCCATCCGGCGATCGACGGAGGGCTCGGCCGACGCCGGTTCCTGACGGCCGCCGGGCTCGCCGTCGCGGGCACCGCGCTGACCGCGGCGAGCGGTGGGCAGGCCCGGGCCGCGCAACCCCGCACCACCACCGCGGGCCCGGCCGTCGCCGCCGGCCTCCGGGTGCCGCTGGACACCGTCCGGCACACCCGCACCTGGATGGCCTGGCCGGACAGCAGCACCATCTGGCGGAACAAGCTCGGCGGTGTCCAGTCGAACATCGCCCTGATCGCGAAGACCATCGCGAAGTACGAGCCGGTGACCATGTGCGCCAACCCGGCGAGCGTCGCCAAGGCGCGCTCGATGTGCGGTTCGGCCGTCACCGTCATCGGGGACATCCCGGTCGACGACTGCTGGATGCGCGACACCGGTCCGGTCTTCCGCACCGACGGCGCCGGCGGCCTCGACACGATCGGCCTCAACTTCAACGGCTGGGGCAACCACCAGAACCCGCACGGCAACGACGCCCTGGTCGCCGGGCGCGTCGCCGCCTACCTCGGCCTGCCGTTCACCGCCGCCGGGCTGGTCGCCGAGGGCGGCGCCATCGAGACCGACGCGGCCGGCACGCTGATGGCCACCCGGAGCAGCATCCTCAACGCCAACCGCAACCCCGGCATGTCCCAGGCCGCGGTCGAGAGCGCGATGTGCGCGGCCTACGGCGCCAGCACGGTGATCTGGTTCAACGGTGTGGCCGGCCAGGACATCACCGACGACCACGTGGACGCCACCTCCCGCTTCCTCGACGCGGGGACGGCCGTGGTCCAGATGCCGCTGGCGAGCGACACCGACGCCTGGTCGAACGACGCACGGCAGCAGTACCGGATCCTGACCACCACCACCGGTGCCCAGGGCACCCCGTTCGCGGTCAGCCGGATCCAGGGGCCCGACTACAACCTGATCCGCTCGACCGACCCCAACTTCGTCGGCTCCTACGCCAACTACTACCTGTGCAACAACGCGGTGATCGCGGCGCAGTTCGGCGACACCAAGGCCGACAGCGCCGCCAGGACGGCCCTCGCCCGGCTGTTCCCCGGCCGCACCGTCGAGCAGCTCAACATCGACTCCCTCGGGGCGGGCGGCGGCGGGATCCACTGCGTCACCCAGCAGCAGCCCGCGGTGTGAACCCGCCGGGGCCGGGTCCGGCCCGCCGACCGGACCCGGCCCCGAACGGAGGCCGGCCCGGGGTTGTCCCCGGCCCGGCCGGTCCGGTCAGCCCAGGGCGGGGATGTCGTGGGTGGCGCAGTGGATGCCGCCACCGCCGGCCGCGATCGCGTCGATCTTGACCGGCACGATCTCGCGGCCCGGGAAGTACTGCTTCATGAGCTGCTGGGCCCGGTCGTCGGCCCTGGCGTCGCCGAACTTCGGCAGGTAGACGCCCTTGGTGCCGATGTAGAAGTTCATGTACGAGGAGACGAAGGCGTCGCCGCGCCCGGTGATCTTGTCGGGGTCGGGCTGCTGGAGCTCCACCACCTGGAGCTTCCGGCCGGTCGCGTCGGTGGCGTCCTTCAGGACGGACCGGGCCTGGTCGGCCGAGCGGGACCAGACGTCCGCCGGGGTGCCGGGGAAGGCCTGGTCGAGCAGGACCACGCCGGGGGCGACGAAGCGGGTCAGGCAGTCGACGTGGGCGTCGGTGATGTCCTTGCCCTTGACGCCCGCCAGCCAGATCACCTTGGTCACGCCGAGGACCTTCTTCAGCTCGGCCTCGACCGCGTCCCGGCTCATGCCCGGGTTGCGGTTGTCGTTGACGACGGAGCTCTCGGTGACCATCAGGGTGCCCTGGCCGTCGGTCTCGAAGGAGCCGCCCTCGGCGACCAGCCGGGTCTCGATCCGCTCGACGCCGTACTTGGCCAGCACCGTCCGGGCGACCTTGGAGTCGTTGCCGCGCTGCTGCTTGCCGCCCCAGCCGTTGAAGTTGAAGTCGACGCCCTTGACCGTGCCGCCCTCCTCGACGAACACCGGCAGGGTGTCCCGGGCCCACAGGTCGTCGACCGCGATCGGGACGACCTCGACCGCCGAGCCGCAGGCCTTCCGGGCGGCGTCCGCCTGCTCGGGCCGGGCCATCAGGACGACGGGTTCGCGGGCGGCGATGGCCTGGGCCAGGCCGGCGACGTCCCGGCGGACGTCCGCGAGCTGGTCGCCCCAGACGTTCTCGGAGGCGGGCCAGGACATCACCGTGCGCAGGTGCTTGTCCCACTCGGCGCCGAAGCGGCGCACACCGGGGGTGCCGCCGGGCCGCGTGGGCGGTACGGCGCCGTCGAGGTCCTTCAGGTCGTTGGGGTCGCAGGCGGTGAGGCCGAGGGTGAGGGCGCCGACTCCGGCGCCGACGCCGGCGAGCCTGCGGATCAGGGTGCGGCGGGACAGGGCGTTGGTCATGCGGGAACTCCAGCTGAGGGTCTGGGTGGTGGTGGAGGAGAGTGCGCGGGGCGGCCGGGTTACGGCAGCGGTTCGTGCATGGTCGAGCAGTGGATGCCGCCGCCCCCGGCCATCAGGCGGTCGACGTCGATCTGCACCACCTCACGGCCGGGGAAGGCCGCGGCGAGCGCGTCCCGGGCGGCGGCGTCCTTGTACGCGTCGCCGAACTGGGCGGTGATGACGCCCCCGTTGACGACGTGGAAGTTGAGGTAGGAGTCGACGAACTTGGAGCTGCGGGAGCGGACGGTGTCCGGGCCGTGCACCGGGACGACCTGCAGGCGGCGCCCCCGGGCGTCGGTGGCGGCGGAGAGGATCGCGAACTGCTCGCGGGCGTCCCGGGCCCAGGCGTCGTTGCGGTCGGCCGGCGGCAGCTGCACCATCACCGTGCCGGGGCGGACGAACCGGGAGGTGACGTCCACGTGGTCGTCGGTGATGTCCTGGCCCTTGATCCCGGGCAGCCAGATCATCGTGTCGGCGCCGTAGGCCTCCAGGACGGCCTCCTCGATCTCGTCCCGGCTCATGCCGCGGTTGCGGTTCTTGTTCACCAGGCTGCTCTCGGTGGCCATCACGGTGCCGTCGCCGTCGGTCTCGATCGCGCCGCCCTCGCCGACGAAGTCCGCGAAGGTGTGGCGCAGGCCGCGACGGGTGGCGACGAGCTCGGCGACCCGGGCGTCGTCGTGGTGCACCTGCTTGTTGCCCCAGCCGTTGAAGTTGAGGACCACGGCGTCCAGGCCGCCGTACCCGTCCCGGCGGAACACCGGCGCGGTGTCGCGCATCCACAGGTCGTCGGTGGGGATCGCAGTGATCACCTCGACTCCGGAGCCGCACCAGGACTGGGCCTTGCCCGCCGTCCAGTCGTCGGGGGCGCACATCACCACCGGCTCGAACTCGGCGATCGTGCGGGCGATCAGGGCGATGTCCTCCTGGACGCCGCCCAGCCGCAGTCCCCACACGCCCCGGCGGGAGGGCCAGGACATCCAGGTCCGCGCGTGCGGGACGTCGTCCGCCGGCACCCAGGGGTAGGGCTCGGTGGAGCGGTCATCGCGGTAGTGGGTCATGAGGGCCTCCAGATCGTGCGACGGTGCCGGGAGGGGTGCCGGGGGCCGCCGACTCCACTCTTCGCGCCGCGCCGGGGCGGCGCACGTGGGGACGGACGGGCGGCAGCACCCTGCCGCGGGTTCAGGCTCGCACTGACTGAAAAGTCAGTCAAACTCGCGGTCATGCCCTAACGCATCCTTGACGGGCTCCGTGCGCAGAGTGAGGCCCCCCGTGCGGTCCGTACGGATCAGGACCCGAGCCGGGCCACCTCGGCGTCGACCGCGTCGGCCATGAGCGTGCGGGCGTGCGCCAGCGGCAGGCTGCCGCTCAGCCAGCGCGTGCTCAGCCCCTCCAGCAGCGCGGTCAGCCGCTCCGCCGCCCCGGCCAGCGCGACCGCCGAGGACATCGGCCGTACGGTGCCGAGCAGTTCGGCGACCTCCTGCACCCAGATCCGGGTGGCCCGCGCCAGGTCCTCGCGCAGCGTCTCGTCGAACACCGCGCTCGCCCGCAGCTCGCCCCAGGCGGTGCTGTTCTCCCGCACCTCGGCGGTGTCCTGGAGCTCCAGCAGCAGGGTCTGCTCCAGCTCCTCGCGGGGCGTCAGCGGCGGGGCGCCCTCGGCGCGCTCGGTCGTGTACCGCTCCGCCCGGTCGTTGATGAACTCCATCGTCTGCCGGAGGATCCCCGTCCGGTCCTTGAAGTGGTAGTAGATCAGCGCGGTGGACACGCCCGCCTCGGCGGCGAGCTCCTCCACCCGCAGCCCGCGCACCCCGCGTCGCGCGATCACCCGCGCCGCTGCTTCCAAGATCGACGTTTTACGACTGGCCACGATCCACCACCTTACCGGGGCGCGGGCGCCGACCCCGTGCGGTTGCTGAAAGGCCGGTCAGCGGAGGCCGGCCGATTCCGCCCGGATGTGATGCAGGTCACCTCCAGGGAAGAACCCGCACGCCGCATCGGGCGTCTGGCTGGTGTGAGATCACGCAGGAGAACACTGGACGACCTGGACGAGGAACGCCTCCTCCGGCTGGTGGCCAAGGGCGACCGCGGGGCCTTCGACGAGCTGTACCGGCGGACGTCGCCCTGGCTCGCCGTACGGCTGCGCCGCCGCTGCGCGGACGAGCAGATCGTCGCCGAAGTCATGCAGGAGACCTACCTCGCGGTCTGGCGCGCCGCCGGCGCGTTCGCCGGGAGCGCGGTCGGCGGGACAGCCGTCGGCTGGCTGTGGACGATCGCGGCACGCCGCCTCGTCGACGCGTTCCGGCGCCGGGCCCACCACGCCGAACCGCCGGTCGCCGCCGCCGAGCGCGCGGTGGTGCCCGCGGCGGAGGAGGAGGCGCTCGCCGGCACCGTCGGCGGCGACGTCGGCGACGCCCTGCGCCGGCTGGCGCCGGAACTCCGAGAGGTACTGCAGGCCACGGTGCTGGACGGGCTCTCCGTCCGGGAGACCGCCGTCCTGCTCAGACTGCCCGAAGGCACGGTCAAGACCCGTGCCCGTCGGGCCCGGATCGCGATGCGGGAGGCGCTGGCATGAGTGGGGAACACGCGACCAGGCAGTTGATCGACGACTACGCACGTGGCGTCACGACGATGGCGGCGGACACGGTCTGGGCGCTGGAGGCCCACCTGGAGACGTGCGCGCCCTGCCGGAGCCTGCTGGCGGCCTCCGTCGCCACCGGGGCACCCGACATCGCCGCGCTCGTCGACACCGTCCGGGCCGGCCTGGAACCGCGGTTGGACGCGGTGGGCGCGGTGCCCCCGCGGTGGCGCCGGCCGAGGTGGGTGTCGTCCTGGCTGACGCCGGCCATGACCCCGTGGCTGGCCATGACCGCCGTCGTCACCCTGGTGGCGCTGCTGCTCGACGCGGCCGCGCCGGCGGAGGTCTTCGGCAGCTCCTCACCGGTCTCGCTGATCGCGCCGGTGCTGCCGCTGTGCGGCGTCGCCGCGTCCTGGTCCAGCGGCCTGGACCCGGCCCACGAACTGACCGCCTCCACCGCCCGGGCCGGCCTGCCCCTGCTGCTCAGGCGCACCACCTCGGTCCTCGTGGTGGTCCTGCCCGTCCTCCTGCTGGGGGGATGGCTGACCGGGAGCACGACGGCCGCGCAGTGGCTGCTGCCCTCCCTGGCCTTCACCTCCACCGCCCTGGCGCTGGGCAGCGTGGTCGGGGTGACCCGTGCCGCCCTCGGGCTGGCGGCCGGGTGGGGCCTCGTCGTCGTGGCCCCCACCTCGATCACCGGCCGGGTCCCCGTCTTCCTCCAACTGGCCCTGCAACGCGACCAGTTGCCCGTCTGGGGGCTGCTCCTCGCGCTCGGCGTCTGCGCCGTGATCGCCCGCCGGGACACGTACTCGACGCTGTGAAACCCATGTCCACCCTGTCCACCCTCGAAAGGGACCATCGCATGACGCATACGGCGAGCGCGGCCGACACCGCGCCGAAGACCTACCCCTGGGAGATCCGGGCCAGCGGCCTGAAGGTCCGCGTCGGACGGAGCAAGATGGCCGTCGACGGCCTCGACCTCTCGCTGGGCATCGGTGCCCACGGCCTCCTCGGGCCCAACGGAGCGGGCAAGACCACCCTGATCCGGACGCTGGCCACCGTGCTGCGCCCCACCGAGGGCGAGCTGGAGATGCTCGGCACCTCCCTCGGCAGGGTGGGCGACCACCGGGCCCTGCGCCGCCGCATCGGCTACCTGCCGCAGGACTTCGGCTACTACAAGCGGTTCACCGTACGCGAGTTCGTCGAGTACATGGCCTGGCTGAAGGAGGTCCCGAAGCGGGACGTCCCCGACGCCGTCCAGCGCGCCGTCGAACGGGTGGGCCTGGCGGACCGCGCCGACCACCGGATGAAGACCCTGTCCGGCGGCATGGTGCGGCGGGCCGGCATCGCCCAGGCCATCGTCAACTCCCCGGCGGTGCTGCTGCTGGACGAGCCGACGGCCGGCCTCGACCCGGCCCAGCGGCTGCGCTTCCGCGAACTGCTGACCGACCTGGGCCGCGACACCTGCGTGGTCGTCTCCACCCACCTGGTCGAGGACGTCGCGGCCGCCTGCTCCGACGTGGTGCTCTTCGCCGACGGCCGCCTCGTCTTCCAGGGCACGCCGGACGAGCTGGGCGCGGCGGGCAGCGCCGAGCACCCCGGCGACAGCCCCCTGGAGCGCGGCTACTCGGCGCTGCTCCGCACCTCCGGCCAGCAGGGGAGCGCCTGGTGAACGCACGCGTGCTGCGAACCGAGCTGAAGCGCTCGGCCGCCCCCTGGGCCGGAGTCGTCGTCCTGGGCGGCAGCCTGGCGGTCTTCCTCCCGTTCGACGCGTTCTGGTGGCACGGCACCGCGGGGTGGACGGCCCAGTGGACCACCATGGCGTTCTGGACCCGGTCCCTGCTGACCTTCTGGTGGCCCTTCGTGATCGGCGTCGGTGCGGTGTACGGGCTCCGCGAACCCCGCTCGCGGATGACCGAGCTGCTGACGACCACGCCACTGCCGGCCTGGCGCCGTGCGGCGCTGCCGGCCGGTGCGATCGGGCTCGCGCTGGCGGTGGGCTTCGGCCTGCTGGTCCTGGCGGGCGGAGTCCAGGTGGCGTCCGGTCCGACCACCTACACCCCCCTCGGCTGGCTGCCGATCTCGCTGGTGGCGGCACTGGCCCTGGTCGCGGGCGCCGTCTTCGGCATGGGCGTCGCGCGGGCGCTGCCCTCCGTCCTCACCCCGCCGGCCCTGGTGGTGATCGTCTTCGTGGGGACGGGCCTGTTCCTGCGGATGAACAACGAAGGGGCGGTACCGACGGGCCGGGTGGCGAACCGGTTCGCCCTGCTGTCGCCGGCGACCCCGGAGCCGCGGCAGATGCTGCTGACCCTGTCCGGCTCCGTCCACCTCGGCCAGACGCTCTGGCTGCTCGGCCTGCTCGCCACCGGCGTCGCGCTGCTGGCGGCCGCGACCCGGCGGGCCCGGCTGCTCGCGGTGACTCCCGCCCTGGCCGGCCTGGCCCTGGCCCTGCTGGTCCTCCCGTCCGCCGCGCGCGACGTCTACGTCGTCGACAAGGCCGCCGCGGCGCTGGTGTGCGACGGGCCGGTGTGCGTGACCCAGGCGAGCCGTTCCCACCTGGCCGAGCTCACCCAGCGCAGCAAGGACGCGCTGCGCGTGCTGCACGAGGTCCTGGGCGACCGGGCGCCGACCTCGGTGCGGGAGGACACCGCGCTGCACGAGCTCGCCGAGGCGCGCGAACTCTCCGCGGACGTGCTGCTGGTCGACTTCAGCGAGCGGCTGCTCGCCGACGCGACGGGCGAGCAGCTGACCCGCGCGCTGATCGCCAAGGGTCTGGCACCGAGCTGCTACCCGGACAACGACAAGGAGGGCGGCGGGCACGTCGCCATCCCCGCCCAGAGCATCGCCGTGAGCTGGGCGCTCCACGACCCCCAGCTCCAGCCGCTGGCGCCGAAGGGCACCACCGCGTACGAGGTCGAGACCTGGGCGGCGGCCGACACCGCGTGGCAGAAGCTGACGGCACTGCCGCCGGCGGAGCAGCGCTCGCGGATCGTCGCGCTGCACGCCGCCTCCCTGTCCTGCGCGCGGCAGGACCAGATTCCGGTGCTGGCCGGGGAGGTGTCGCAGTGAGGTGGCTGACGCTGTACGCGCGTTCACGGCAGGTGCCCACGTCGGCGGCCGCGGTCGCGCTCACCGCCCTGGTGGTGTGGGCCTTCAACCGGGGCGGCGGCACGGGCGGGGAGGACGCGGACGCGATCAACCCGATCGTGTACTTCGTGCTCGCCGCGGGTGTGGCGGCCGGCTCCGTCGGGCTCGGCGGGCAGGACTCCGCACTGGACCGGACGGCCGCGATCCGGTGGGCGCCCCGCCGGGCGGCGCACGCGCTGCTGATCGGCGTGGTCGTCGGCGCCGCGGTGCTGGCGGTGCAGGCCGCGGGGCCGAGGTTCGCCCCCACCGAGGTCGTCCTCCGGGACACCGCGGGCCTGGCCGGCCTGGCCGCGCTCGGGGCGGTGCTCTGCGGAGCGCACCTCGCCTGGATCCTGCCGATCGGCTGGCTCGGCTTCACCATCCTCGTCCCCCCGCTGCCGCCCACCACCGTGGGGAAGGCGATCGGCTGGATGACCTGTCCGGCCGGGACGGGGGTGTCCACCTGGACCGCGGTGGCCCTGCTGGTGACCGGTGGCGCGCTGTACGCCGTGGCCGGCCCGCGACGGTGACGGGTCCGCGACGGTGACGGGCCCGTGGGCGCCGACGGAGCACCCGGCGGCGCCCGCGGACCGGCCGCGTGCCGGGGCGGCATCGCCGCCTGGTCACCCTGCTGTCAAGTGATCTCACTCCTTCGAGTGAGGATCGGTCGCCGATCGGTCGGTTGAGCACCTCTTGCGGTCAAGACTGACCCCCGAACGAACAGTCAGTTCTCGGAGGGGGAACGGTGTCGACCATCGGAATGTCCGGCATACCCGGCGAGGTCGGGGCGGATCGACGGCTGCTGGTCAGCGTCTTCGACCCGCAGGAGGCGCGGGAGGCGGTCCTCGGCGGCGCGCGGATCATCGACAGCGAGGATCCGCGCAGCGCGCTCGGCACGATCAAACCGCGCCGGATCATGGACATCGCGGACGCGGTGCTGGCCGCCCGGCGGGACCTCCCGGTCCAGCTGAGCACCAACATCGGCGAGGACCAGCTGCTGTACCGGCGCGCGGAGAACGGTCTGGCCCTGCCCAAGTCGGCGTACGAGCAGGTCGGCAAGGCGGCCCAGGCCGCCCTCGGCGTCGCCCTGGCGATGGGCACCCGGGTGCATCCCTGCGGGATCGTCAAGGTCGGCCTGGACGGCATGCGGACCGGTGAACTGGCCGACGTGCTCGGCGAGATCACGGCGACGCTGCGCCGGACCGACCGGCTGTCGCACACCCGGGTGATGTCCGTCCTGTTCGCGCAGGACCTCGACCTGTGGGACGCCCGCAAGACACTGCCGCAGGTGCGGCGCGCCCTGGTGGGCCTGCGGGAGTACTACCCGTGCGAGCCGTCCACGCCCGGGGCGTTCGACCTCGCCGAGTACGCGGACGCACTGCTCGACCCGCACGGCGAGCCGCTGTTCGGCGGCCGGCGGCCGGAGCCGGCCGAGCTGAGGGCCTCCGGCGCCCTGCCGACGGGCACGACCGGCGGTTTCGTGGCCGTCAACGAGCCGTTCTCCCACGCGGGTTACGGTCTCACGACGGCCCGTCGCACCGATCGGGAGGCGATCCGCGCGATGGTCGAGGCCAGCGCGGCGGCCGGCGCCGACGCGATCATGGTGGACACCAGCATCCTGCTGAAGGTCGCCCGGATCGGACTGGTCTCCACCGCCGGCAGCCCGGAGCTCGCCGACCTCGACCGCCACGACACCGACCGGCACGGTCTGGCCAGGGCCGGCATCCTCTCGCTGGAGGAGATCCGGTTCCTCGTGGAGCTGTGCCACGCCCACGGCCTGGAGGCGAACCTGGCCGGTTCGGTGCAGAGCCACCACGCCCAGCAGGTCTGGCGGCTCGTCCCGGAGCTCGACCAGCTCTCCGCCCGCGGTGGCGTCAGCGCCCTGGCCCGCGACCCGTACGGCGGCACCGGCCGTGGTACCCGGCACGAGCGGACGGTGCGCCGCGCCCTGGTGAGCGGCCTGGTCCCGCCGGAGCAGGGCGGCCGGCTGGTGCTGCCGCGGCGGATGACGGAGCAGCCCGGGGCGCTCGACGACCTGGCGGGCCTGCTCAAGCGCCACCCCGACCTCGCCGCGTACTCCTCCGACGCCTACGGGGTACTGGCACCGCTCGGCTGAGCGGTGGCGCCCGCGAGACCGCAGGTATCGCTCGTTCACCGTACGGCGACGCGGAGTCGGTGATATCGGTTGTCCGAGTACGTCCGAGTAGATCCGAGCACGCGTGAGTACGGACAACTTCGAGCACCAGCGAGAAGGAGCACCTCTTGACCACTCACCACAGGCGCGGTGCCCACCTGCGGACGCTGTCGGCCCTCACGGCGGCGCTGTCCGGGATCGTCGGCGTCACCGCGCTCGGCACCACCCCGGCGGCCGCCGCCGACCAGCGTCACCCGATCTACGCCATCGCGCACCGGGTCGACACCCTGGACGGCGTGGACGCCGCGATCAACCACGGCGCCAACGCCATCGAGATCGACGTCTGCGCCTGGTGGAACCCGAACGAGTGGCGCGCCTACCACGACTGTTCCTCGGCCGGCGAGAACCGGCTCGGCCCCAGCTTCGACAGCATGCTCGACCGCATCCTCTCCAACGCCAACGCGGGCCGCCGGCTGTCGCTGGTCTGGCTGGACATCAAGGACCCCAACTACTGCGGCGAGGAGCCGAACCGCACCTGCAGCGTCGCCGGACTGCGCGACAAGGCCCAGCGGCTGACGGCCGCCGGCATCCAGGTGCTCTACGGCTTCTACGAGTACCACGGCGGCAGCACCCAGGACGTCGGCGGCCGGGGCTGGAAGAGCCTGGAGGGCAGGCTCGGCCCGCTGGAGGGCATCACCACGACCGGCACCCGCGACCAGGTGAACAGCGCCTTCAACCGGTCCGGCTCCGGCTTCCCGGCCGGCCGCCGGGCGATGGACTACGGCGACAGCGACATCACCAAGGGCTTCGGCAACTGCACGGAGGCCACCTACAACACCTGCGCGGAACTGAAGAAGGGAGCCGCCGACCGGTCCGCCGGATGGCTCGCGGCCACCCTGTCCTGGACGACCACCTACAACGACCCGTGGTACGTCGACAAGCTCCTCGGCGACGCCCAGGTGGACGGCATCATCGCCGGCTACGGCGCCTTCACCGGGGTGCGCGAGTACGACAACAGCTGGCAGTGCGCCAACGCCGTCAACCTCGTCCGGGACTGGGTGAACCGCCACAGCGGGACCCACCGCATGGCCACCAGCGGCGACCGCCTGTTCAGGTAGGCGACCGTTCGTCGTGGGTAGGGGGCCCGGCCTCTCTCCCGCGGGCGCCGACCCGGAGCCCGCAGGAGAGAGGGGAGAAGGAGGGGGCCGGTGCCGTCCGGACAGGGCATTTTGTCTCGGGCGCCGGGGAGGGGTAGGGTCTCCCAGTCGCTCGACTGGGAGCACCGGACACGTGTCAACGCGGACGGTCCCGGGGCGGCCAATCCTCTGAACCAACACTTCCCGGCTCGGGCTGGGGCGAATCTGTCATGCGCAGGTGCGGCCCAGTCTGTATATGGCGTGTTCGTTTTATCGGATTGCGGCCGGATTCGCTTTTCGAAGTGGAGGTCGGCTAGTGTTTGAAACGTCAGACAGGGCGCCAAGCGCTGGAAGACAACAGCGAGTCGGAAGCAGAAAGCGCCGGTAAACGGAGCGGAAAGCATCTGGTAAGCTGGAAACACGAAAGAACGAAGCCCGGAGGGTCCGCTGGAAGGCGGTCCGAAGGAAGCGTCCGTTCCTTGAGAACTC
>NZ_JBIAXP010000031.1:0-133227 GCF_042896795.1 Kitasatospora sp. NPDC001261 | reverse complement strand
GGACCCTCCGGGCTTCGTTCTTTCGTGTTTCCAGCTTATCAGATGTTTTCCGCTCCGTTTCCGGGGCTTCGTTCATCCAACTCGCCGGTGTCTTCCGGGGTTTGACGCCCTGTCCGACGTTTCAAACTCTAGCCGATCCCCGCTCCGAAAAGCGAATCCGACCGCAACCCGATAAAACGAGCACGCCGAATAAGCACCAGGTCACAGCGCCGAAAAGCGCAAACGACCGGCACGAACCGGAAGTGGTGTTTCAGAGGATTGGCCACCGCGGGACCGTCCGCGCAGATGCGTGTCCGGTGCTCCCTGCCAGGCAGCTCGAAGAACACTAGACCTCTGGAGTCGCCGGGTCAAGTGGCGCAACCGAATTCTCGGTGCCCTCCTCCGCCGGCAGCTGGAAGGCCAGAACGGCGACGTCGTCGTCGTGCTCGGAGGTCACGCCCATCGCCCGCAGCAGCCGGGCGCAGATCACCTCGGGGGCGCCGATCGCGCCGGTCAGGGTGCGGGCCAGGAGGTCGAGGCCCTGGTCGATGTCCTCGTCCCGGCGCTCGACCAGTCCGTCGGTATAGAGGACACCGGTCGTACCGGGGAGCAGGCGCAGGGTGTGGGAGACGTGCAGGCCGCCGCCGGTGCCGAGCGGCGGGCCGTTCTGCTCCTCGCTGCGCAGGATGGTGCCGTCCGGGCAGCGCAGCAGGACGGGGAGGTGTCCGGCGGAGGCGTAGGAGAGGGTGCGGCGCCGCGGGTCCCAGACGGCGTAGGTGCAGGTGGCGATCTGGTTGGCGTCGATCTCCATGGCGAGGCCGTCGAGCAGGCGCATCACCTCGTGCGGCGGGAGGTCGAGGCGGGCGTAGGCGCGGACCGCCGTCCGCAGCTGGCCCATGACGGCGGCGGCGCGCAGGCCGCGGCCCATGACGTCGCCGATGACGAGTGCCGTGCGCCCGCCGTCGATGGCGATGACGTCGTACCAGTCGCCGCCGACCGCGGCCTCGGCGCCGCCCGGCTGGTAGGTGGCGGCGACCCGCAGGCCGGCCGGCTGGTCGAGCTTCTGCGGGAGCAGGCTGCGCTGGAGGGTGACGGCGGCCTCGCGCTGGCGGCGTTCCGCTTCGCGCAGGCGGGCCGCGGCGAGGACCTGGTCGGTGACCTCGGCGGCGAAGATCAGCACTCCGGCGGGCGGTCCCTCGGCGGGGGCGTCGCCGCCCTCCCCCGTGCCGAGCGGGACGCAGGAGACGTTGTAGTAGCGGTTGCCGGTGAGGCCGAGGATGCAGCGGGCCTTGACGCTGCGCGGGCGGCCGCCGCGGATGACCTGGTCCATCAGGGGCAGGACGCCCATGGTGGCGAGTTCGGGGAGCGCCTCGGCGGCCGGCAGTCCGGTGGGGCGTTCGCCGAAGAGTTCGCGGTAGGCGCGGTTGGCGTAGCCGAGCTGGTGGAGCGGGCCGTAGGTGACGGCGACCGGGGCGGGGATACGGTTGAGGACCTCGCGCAGGTTCTGCGGCTTGTGCGGGTCGGGGAGCTCCGCGGTGGCGGCGGGGCCGGCCGGGTCGCGGGGGCCCGGCACGACGACGCCCTCGGGGCAGGGCGCACCGTCCTCGGTGCCGGTCCCGGGGGGCGGGAGGGCACGCCAGGGGACTCCGGCGAGCCGGGCGCTCCAGCGCATGAGGTTCAAACGACGGCCGCTTCCTCGTTTTCCAGGCATATCATCACTTTTTGTGTGCGCAGCAGCACACGGGGTAATGACCAGGTCGGGCTGATCCTGTCAGGCGGAGGCCCGGTTCCGGAAGTCGCGCGCCCGGCGTGGCCGCCCGATCCGCCGTCCGACCCACTCCCCGGTTCGCCGTCCGGTCGGGCGCCGGCCCGGGTCGGCGGCCGCGGTCACCGGGGAGCATCGGGGCCGGCGTCGGACGGCCGTCCGGGCTCGGGGCCGAACCCCTCCTCGAAGGCCGAACGCGGGTGCTCCATCGCACCCAGCGAGACCGGCTCGCGGGAGAACACCCCGCCCAGCACCCAGTCCATCAGCACCCGCACCCGGCGCTCGGTGCTCGGCAGCCGCCGCAGGTGCCGGGCCCGGTGCAACCACCAGGCCCGGCGGCCGGTGAGCCTGCCGCCGCGCCGGGTGTGGGCGACGGCCCGGTGCGGGCCGAGCGAGGTCGAGCAGGCGGCGGGGCCCGGCCGGTAGTCGGCCAGGCCCGGGGCGTGCGGGCCGCCGTCCAGGGCCACCACGACGTTGCGGGCGAGCAGCTCGGCCTGGGCGAAGGCGTGCTGGGCGTTGGGGGCGCAGGGGGCGCCGTCCGCGTTCGGGTCCGGTACGGCGGCGCAGTCGCCGGCCGCCCAGACGCCGGGCAGGGCGCGCCCGTCCGGTCCGACGGCCTGCAGGGTCGCCAGGCACCGCACCCGGCCGAGGGTGTCCAGCGGCAGGTCGGTCGCGCGCAGGAGCGGGGACGGTCGGACGCCCGCCGTCCAGACCAGCGTGCGGGCGCCGAAGCGGCTGCCGTCGGAGAGTGCCACGACCCGGTCGGCGGCGGACTCCAGGGTGGTGCTCAGCCGGATGTCGACGCCGCGTTCGCGCAGCTCCCCCAGGGTGTGCCGGGCGAGTTCGGGCGACTCCTCGGCGAGGATCCGGCCGGTCGCCTCGACCAGCACCCAGCGCAGGTCCTCGGCGCGGACGTTGTGGTAGCCGCGCACGGCGGTGCGGGCCATGTCCTCCAGTTCGGCGAGCGCGCCGACGCCCGCGTAGCCGGCGCCGACGAAGACGAAGGTGAGCGCGGCCTGGCGCAGCGCCGGGTCGCGGGTGGCGGAGGCGAGGTCGAGCTGCTCCAGGACGTGGTTGCGCAGGCCCACCGCCTCGCCGACGGTGGAGAAGCCGAGGCCGTGCTCGGCGAGGCCGGGCACGGGCGCCGTGCGGGAGACCGATCCGGGGGCCACCACGAGGACGTCGTAAGGGAGTTCGACCGGGGCGGGGGGTTCGCCGGGGCTCGCGGCGTCGGCCAGGGCGCGCCGGGCGGCGTGTTCGATCCGGGTGATCCGGGCGGTGAGCACCCGGCAGTCCGGCAGGACCCGGCGCAGCGGGACGACCACGTGTCTCGGGTCGATCGAGCCGGCCGCCACCTCGGCCAGCAGCGGGTGGTAGGTGAAGTACGCCTGGGGCTCGACGACGGTGATCTCCGCCTCGCCGCGCCGCAGCCGTTCCCGCAGGGCGCGCTGGAGGTGGAGTGCGGCGGCCGTTCCGGCGCAGCCGCCGCCGGCGATCAGGATCCTGATGGTGCGCCTCCTGCCGATGCGACGTTTCGTCCCGGCCACCCCGCGGCCGGGGGTGTCCCCCATCACGCCCCCTATGAAGGACCGGCGGGGGTCGTCTTGTCCACAGTCCGTACGGGGCTGGTTGCGACGCGAGTGACCGTCGTGGCCAGTTGTGCCTACTGGGCGACTTTCTGACGCACTTTCGGCCTCGGAGAGTGGTGAACTATGGTCGGATTGTGTACCGGGGCGGCCGTCGCCATGACAATCGGCGGCGACGCACCGTGGAGCGGCCACTACGGCCAGTTCCAGCGTTGGCGTGAGAACCCGACTGGGGGACGGTCATCCGGGGAAGGGTAGTTCCCGGACAGGGCCCCGGTCGGTGCCGACGCGCCGAGCCGGACGTGGACCCGGCACGGCGGCACGAACCGTGGTCACCGGATCGGGACGGGCGGCACGAGCATGGGTCATCGGGTCACTTCTGACGGGCCGAGCTGCACCGGGGGGTGCAGGGGCGGGCGACGACAGGGTCCGGTTTCGGACGCCTGCGGGGGAGAGTTGGGATGATGGATCAGGAGCAGGTATTGGGGCGGGCGGGTGCGTCGCAGGTCGGACCGGGCATGGTCCCCGAGCAACGCGGCCCGGTGGACCTGCCGCAGGGCGGGACGGCACCGGCCGGTCTGGCCCGGGCGGCCGTCCCGTACCGGGTCGAGCCCGCGCCGGCCGCCGTGCCGGTGCCGGGGGCCCGGTTGCGGGTGGACGCCCGGCGGAACCTGGAGAGCGTGCTGCGGGCGGCGCGCGAGGTGTTCGGCGAGTTCGGCTACGGCGCGCCGATGGAGGAGGTGGCGCGCCGGGCCGGGGTCGGGGTCGGCACCGTCTACCGGCGCTTCCCGAGCAAGGAGGTGCTGGTCCAGCGGATCGCCGCCGAGGAGGTGGCGTGGCTGACCGCGCAGGCGCGGGAGTCGCTGTACGGCGGTGACGGCGCCTGGGAGGCGCTGGCCGGCTACCTGGCCCGCGCGGTGAGCAGCGGCGCCGGGCGGCTGCTGCCGCCGGAGGCGTTCCGGTACGCGGAGGAGCTGGGCCGGGTGCCCGAGCAACGGGCGGCGGAGCCGCCGGCCGCGGTCCGCTTCGACCTGCGCGGCGAGGAGGCCCGTTCCGGCGGGGCGGTCGAGCCGTCGGCGGCCGACGCCGATCCCCGGCTGCTGCTCCAGCTGCTGGCCGCGCTGGTGGCGCGGGCCGGTGCGGCGGGCGAACTGCGGCCGGGCGTCACGGTGTCGGACGTGGTGCTGGTGCTGACGGCCTCGGTGCCGGTGCACGCGGCCCGTCCGTCGGTCTCCGCGCCGACGGCCGTCGGTTTCTCGCCGATTTCTCCGCAGACGGAGGGCCAGCCGGTCGCCGGGCCCTCGGACCGGCTGCTGCAGATCCTGTTGGACGGCCTGCGGGAGCGCTGACGCCCGTCGGCCGGCCGGGCCGCCACGCCGGACGGGCACGGGAGTTGGGAGGAGGACCGGCGCGCGACCCGAGTGCGCGCGCCGGGGTGCGGGAGTCGCACACCCCACCACCGCACGCTGGGCGAACGCCCCCGCGACGGCCCCTCGGAGGAGTGGAAGGCGACCGGTCCGGCTACCGCCGATCCCTGCGCTATGCCATCCTTTGCCCGTGGTTGGAGCCAATGTCCCGATGCGCGCCGTTCGCGCGCCGTCGGCGCCGTACGCCGGGGAACCGTGCGCCTACGCACTCCCGCGCGCCCTGCCACACTACGGGGGCTGTCGTGGAATCTGGGGTCCGTTGTGAGCGCCGAGGAACAGAACGACTACGGGTACGGCCTCGACTTCGGGGGCCGCTCCGGTGAGACCGCCGAGGGGTCCGCCGCGGGCCCCTGCAGTCTCGGCAGCGCCGGCGGTACGGCCCAAGTGCCGGGCGCCGCAGCGGGTTCGGCCGCCGGACACGTCCCCGACCAGGCCGGGATGCCCAGCCGCGAGACGCTCTCCGCCTCCGCTGCCGCACTGCCCCCGGGCCGGGTGCCCGGGCAGGCCCCGGCGGGCCGGGGCAGCGTCGCCCCCGAGGCGTTCGTCGGCGAACCGTTCACCGGCGACGGCCGCACCGCCCGGCCGACCGTGCCCGCCCCCGCCGACCCGGTGGACGGCGAGCGCCCGGCCTCCGACTCCGAGTTGACCGCCCGGGTGCGGGCCGGCGACGACACCGCGTACGAGGAGATCTACCGCCGGCACGCCGACTCGGTGCGCCGCTACGCCCGTACCTGCTGCCGGGACAGCTTCACCGCCGAGGACCTCGCGGGCGAGGTCTTCGCCCGCACCCTGCAGGCGCTGCGGGCGGGCAAGGGCCCCGAGTTCGCCGTCCGCGCGTACCTGCTGACCGCCGTGCGCAACGTCGCCGCCGCCTGGCACCGCAGCGAGCGGCGCGAGCAACTCGTGGACGACTTCGCCGTGTTCGCGCAGACCTCGGCCGCCGTGGTCGACTTCGACCTCGCCGACCCGGGCGCCGACGCCTGGGCGATGGCGATGGCCGACCAGCGGATGGTCATGCAGGCCTACGCCGAACTGCCCGAGGACGACCGGATGGTGCTCTGGCACACCGAGGTCGAGCGGGAGTCCCCGAAGACCGTCGCGGTGATGCTCGGCAAGACCGCCAACGCCACCGCCGTCCAGGCCCACCGGGCCCGCGACCGGCTCGCCGCCGCGTTCCTCCAGGCGCACGTCTCGGGCAGCCAGGACAGCGCCTGCGAGGCGTACGCCAACCGGCTCGGCGCGTACGCGCGCGGCTCGCTGCGCAAGCGGGCCTCGGCGGAGGTCGGTCGGCACCTCACTGAGTGCGACCGCTGCACGGCCGCCTGCCTGGAACTGACCGAGATCAACACCGGGCTGCGCGCCCTGCTGCCCGGCGGGGTGCTGGTCTGGATCGGCGTCGGCGGGTTCGGCGCCGCCGCGGCCGCCGTGGGCGGTGCCGCCGCCGTCGGCGGTGCGGCAGCGGCCGGGACGGCCGCCGCGACCTCCGGGTCCGCAGGGGCCGCGGCCGGTGCGGGCTCGGCCGGTGCGGCCGGTGCGGCCTCCGGCGGGGGCGGGGCCGGCGCCGCCGCGGCCGGCGAGGGCCTGGGCACCGCCGCCAAGGCCGGGATCGCCGCCGCCATCGCGGTCGCCGCGGCCGCCGTCGCCGCGTACGCGCTCACCGGCTCACCCGAGCCGCAGCCCCCGGCGGCCGCTCCCCCGGCCCCCAGCGCCCCGGCCGCCGCCTCCCCGGCGCCGCCCGCGCCCGCGTCCGCCGCACCCGCGGCACCCGCCGCGGCCCCGGCGCCCGGCGCCGCCGCACCGGCCCCGGAGGCGCCCGCGTCGAGCGCCGACACCAAGCCGGCCGCCGCGTCCACGCCCGCCCCGCCGCCCGCCACCACCCGGGCACCGGAGTCCGGCACGCCCACGTCCGGCAGCCCGAAGACGCCGACGCCGGCCTTCACTCCCCCGGTGGTGCCCGTACCGAGCCTGCCGCCGCTGCCCACCCCCGACGTGCCGGTCGTCCCGACGCCCACCCTGCCGCCGGTGCCGACCCCGACCGTCCCCACGCCGACGCCGCCCGTGCTCAGCGACTTCTGGGGCAACTCGCTGCCCGTGCTCAAGCCCGGCAACAACCGGGTGCCGCCGCCCGAGCCGAGCATCCGGCAGAAGGACAGCGACAAGTTCTGGCAGCGGGACGGCGGCTGGATCGGCGGCGACTACCACCCGCACGTGATCACCGTGCACGCCCCGGCGGCCACCGTGATCGACCTCAACCGCACGTGCACGTCCTTCGACGCGCTGGCCGGGGTGGACGACGCCACGATCTCGCCGGGCGGGGTCGTCTTCACCGTCCAGGGCACCGACGGCACCGTCCTGTGGCGCTCCCGCGCGCTGGCCGTCGGCGACGACGCGGTGCCGGTACACGTGCCGCTGGCCGGGCAGAAGGCGATCAAGCTGTCGGTCACGCCGGTGAGCGGGATCTGGTCGGCGCTGAACGTCGCGGACTGGGCCGAGGCCCGCTTCCGCTGCTCGTGACCCGGGCGCGCTCCTGGCGGGCATGACGGAGGCCCGCTCCAGGGGTGCTGGAGCGGGCCTCGGGTCCGCGGTGCCGTGCCCGGGTGGGCCGCCGGGGTGGGCGGCCTGGGCCCGGTCGGCCGTCAGATGGCGCAGGAGCCGTCCGCGCAGGCCTCCCCGGCCGGGGCGACCTGCACCGGGGCGGGGCGGCGCTCGCCGATCTCGGCGGCGACCTGCTCCAGCACCTTGCCGAAGGTCGCGGCGTCCTGGCCGCCCTGGACGGCCCACTTGCCCTCGAAGACGAAGGTCGGCACGGCGCTGATGCCCAGCTCCCGGCCCTCGGCCAGCTGGGCGTTGACCTCGGCGGTGCCCTCGTCGCCCGCCAGGTAGGCGGTCACCCGGTCCCGGTCCAGGCCGGACGCCACGGCGACGTCGGTCAGCGCGGCACGGTCGCCGACGTCGACGCCGTCGGTGAAGTGCGCCTTCAGCAGCGCCTCCTTCAGCCGCCCCTGGACGGCCGGGCCGTACTCGGACTCCGCGAGGTGCAGCAGGCGGTGGCCCAGGAAGGTGTTGGCGTGCAGCGCGGCGTCGAAGTCGTACGCGATGCCCTCGGCAAGGCCCAGCTCGGCCACCCGCGCGTCCATCGCCACCGACTGCGGGCCGTAGCGCTCGGCCAGCCAGGCGCGGTGCGGGCTCGCCGTGGCGGGGGCGTCCGGGACCAGCTGGTACGGACGGTAGACGACCTCGACCTGCTCCTTGCCCGGGAAGTCCGCCAGGGCCTGCTCGAAACGGCGCTTGCCGATGTAGCACCAGGGGCAGGCGATGTCGCTCCAGATCTCGACCTTCATGCGGGGGGCTCCAGGGGGCGTCTTGTGGGATGGGGACAAGATGGGTGAACGATGAACCATCTCGGTACATTCCCGGCACCCTGCGGGCGTCTTTCCCGCTCCGCTCCAGGTCAGGCCGCGGGCGGCGCCGGAACCACCAGCACCGGGCAGGCCGCGTGGTGCACGACCGCCGAACTCACCGAACCCATCAGCAACCGGGCGAAGCCGCCGTTGCCCCGGGTGCCGATCACCAGCGTGTGCTGCCGGGTCGCCGCCTCCAGCAGCACCTCGATCACATTGCCCAGCACCACGTGCAGCGACAGCTCTCCCGCGTACGGCACGGGACGCCGGCGCTGCACGGCGGCCACCGAGCGGCGCAGCCCGTCCGCCATGCTCTCGACCAGCGTCTCCACGCTCTCCTGCACCAGCTCCGCCATCCCCGGGGGGTAACCGGCCGGCGCCGGGTTGACCACGGCGAGCACGTACAGCGGCAGCCCGAACAGCTCGGCCTCCGTCATCGCCCGGTCCAGCGCCCACAGCGACCCGTCCGACCCGTCGCACGCCGCCAGCACCCCGGGCGGCCGCCCCGCCGGCGGACGCCCGAGCACCGACAGCACGACCGGCACCTCCCGCCCCGCGCTCCCACCGGCCACCGCACGTCCTCCTCACCCCGGATCCACACCCCCGCCATCATCACCGCCCCGCCGATCCGGACCCGGCAACCGCGCCGCAGGGCGGGGAGGGGCGGGCCCGGGCGCCGGCGGGGGTTCAGGAGGTGAGGGCGGGTTGCCGGGGGGTGGGGAGGCCGGTCCAGCAGGCGCCGTGGCGGCGGGCGCGGATGCGGCGGAGCCAGAGTTCGGTGGAGACGAGGTCGGCGAGGCCGGCGAGGGCGGAGGGGGAGAGGGGGGTGGCGGGGTCGGCGGACTGGGCGAGGCCGGCCCGGACGGCGGGGAGGTCGATGAGGCCGGCTTCGGCGAGCAGCGGGGCATCGAAGAGTTCGGCGAGGCCGTCGGCGGCGAGGCGCAGGCCGGTGCGGGCGGGGGCGGCGCGGTCGGGGCGGGGGACGCGGCCCCAGTCGGGGGGCAGGTCGGTGCGGCCGGCGCCGGTGAGGACGGCGTGCAGGAGGGCGTGCCGGGCGCCGGGCTGGAGGCGGACGTCGTCGGGCAGCAGCCGGGCGGCGCGCACCACCTGGTTGTCGAGGAAGGGCGCGTGCAGCCGTTGGCCGGGCTGTTCGGCGGCGTGCACGAGCGTGCGGAACCCGCGCGCCTGCCGGTAGAGGGCGTGCCGGGCCCGGTGTGCGCCGGGGTGTTCCCCGGGCGCCGGTCTACGCGCCGCCAGGCGGAGCCGCAGCGCGACCGCGGAGAGCGCCTCGTCGGACAGCCAGCGGGCGGCCGGACCGGGCACGCACCAGGCGAGGTCGGCGGCCGAGCGGGCCCCGGCCGTGCCGGCACCGTCCGGGACGTGGCGGGCGGTCAGCCTGGCGGCCGCCTCGTCCAGCGCCTCGGCGTAGCGGACCCGGGAGAGCCGGTGGGCGGCCCGGACCACGGTGAGCGGGGTGCGCAGCGTGCCGGTGAGGACGCCCGCGGCCGCCCGGTCGGCGCCGGCCAACGCGACCACCGGGGACAGCAGTTCGCGCGGCCGGCCGGCCCGGAGGAGGTCGGCGAGCCGGGCCGGGTGCCCGTCCAGCACCTGCCGGGCGCCGTAGCCGGTGAGGTGGTCGGTGCCGCCGGCGTCGAAGCGGGCCTCGGCCCGGGCGGCGGCGACGAGTTCGGGCCCGGGCTCGTCGGTGAGCCGGCCGGACCGCGGGTCGGCGCCCGGCCCGGCGTACGGGAGGGTGTCCGGGCCGGGGTCGAGCACGGTGTGCCGCAGCCGCGGGGTGTCGGGGGCGAGCGCGAGGCCGGCCGGGGGCCCGGTCTCGCCGAGCGTGACGGCGGCCAACTGCTCGGGGGCGGCGGGTTCCTGGGCGGCGGCGCGGGCCCAGGAGCCCTTGACCGCACCGCTCCTGGCCCCGGCGGCGGCCGCCCGGACCACCGCGGTGGACGCGGTCGCCGACGGCAGCGGGACGGCGGCGGCGAGCAGGGCGACGGTCGCGGAGGCCGTCCCGTACGACAGGTCGACGCCCAGCCGGGCCCGCCCGACCGGGTCGGCCGGGTCGGCCGGGTCGGGGACGGGGGCCGGCGAGGTGGTGCGGACCCGGGAGCGGACGGACTCCAGCAGGGCGCGGGTGAGTTCGCGGACGGCGGGCGCCTCGTCGCGCGGCTGCTCGGCGCCGGCCGGGTCGTCGTAGCCGGACAGGTACGGGCGGCCGCCGCGGATGCCGAGCACGTGCCCGGGCGGCACCCCCTGGACGCCTTCGTACGGGGTGCCGGTGCCGAGCGCCTCGGGGGACTCGGGGCAGGCGAGCCGGGCGGCGAGGTGGCCGGTGTCCAGCGGGGCGCCGACCAGGTCGGCGAGCGGCAGGGCGGCGGTGGCGTAGGCGGTGCCGCCGGCCCACGGGGTGTGGAAGACGGGCTGGGCGCCGGCGAGATCGGTGAGCAGCAGGGTGGACCGGGTGCCGGAGCGCAGCACGACGGTGTAGCTGCCGGGCCAGGCGGTCAGGTGGCGGACGGCGCCGCCGCGGGCGGCGGCGAGGCCGGCGGCGAGTTCGGCGTCGGTGGCGCCGCAGTGGCCGAGGACGGCGAGCCGGGAGGTGGCGGGGGTGTCCTCGACCTGGTCGGGGGCGGTGGGGCCGGTGCTGACCACGGCGGGGGCGCCGGGGCGGAGGGTGACCAGGCGGATCTCCCCGGGGCGCCAGTCGCCCACGGCCCAGAGCGGGTCCGGTCCGGCCCAGAGCGGGCGCGCGGCGATCGGCTCGACCCTGGCCAGCGCCTCGTACGCCGGGGTGCCCGCGCTCGACGCGCCCGTGCACCAGCCCGTCAGCCACCGCATCGCGCCTCCACCGGACGAGGACCTGCATCCGTGCGGTGCGTTCGTTCGCCGCCCGCCGGGCGGCCGGGTGGTGTGCCGTGGCGGCCCGTGCGCGTCCCGGCGTGCCCCCGCAGCTCGACGCGCCGTCAGTGGACATCGTGCCACCGCGGGCGGTCGCCGTGGTCGGTGTTTCGGGTTCCGCTTCCGTTCGGACCGCCCGTTCGACGGCAGCGGCGGCGGGGCGGCCCGGCCCGGGTGCGCCTGGGGATGCATTCAAGGGCCCGGGGCCCGGGCGGCGCCCGATCACCCCGGGTGGGCAAGTTCCGTGCTTCGGAGGGGAGTTCGATCGTCCGGGTGCTCCCGGGGGGGCGGACGGGCCGGGCCTCCCCCTCCCCGGCCCGGACCGCCGACGAACGCCTTTGGCATGGGCATCGCGAGATGGCCGAAAGGCGTCGCCCGACCCGGGAGGGCATCCGCACGCCCTCCCGGACTCCACCGCCGCCCGCGGGGATTGAGGCGGCGGCGTCCCCCGGCCCGCCGGGTCCTCGACGGCAGGCCGACCCACGACCACCAGCGAATCGCCGACCTGCCGGTCGGGCCAGGGGGCACGGCCGGGCGCACGTGTACACGGGACCGGAGCACGACGCTCCGGAGCGCCGCGCGGTCGGCCGGATCCGAGTGGTCCGGACCAACTCCGGTGCGGCACCGCCGAGTGCGCGATCCCGCCATCCGGAATGCGACCTCTTAACCGTCGGAACGCGTCCGACTACGCTAGGTACAGCAGCTACGGCCCGGTGCCGCCCGGGCCCCGCGCACAAGGCCGCAGGAGGTGCCGCCGCCACCATGACCGTCAGCCCACGTGGACCGAACGAACGGCTCGGCACGCTCCTGACCCTCGCCCAGATCAGCAACGCCGGACTGGCCCGCCGGGTCAACGACCTCGGCGCCCAGCGCGGGTTGACCCTGCGGTACGACAAGACCTCGGTGGCCCGCTGGGTCAGCAAGGGCATGGTGCCGCAGGGGCCCGTCCCGCACCTGATCGCCACCGCCATCGGCGGCAAGCTCGGCCGGCCCGTCCCGCTGGAGGAGATCGGCCTGGGCGACACCGACCCGGCGCCCGAACTCGGCCTGGCCTTCCCGCGCGAGGTCGCCGACGCGGTCCGCTCCGCGACCGACCTGTGGCGGGTCGACCTCGACCTGCGCCGGGGCCCCGGCGGCGGCCGCTGGAGCGACAGCCTGGCCGGCACCTTCTCGGTGGCCGCCTACGCGACCCCGGTGTCCCGCTGGCTGATCACCCCGGCGGACGGCTCGGTGGCCCGCGAGGTGCCGCGCTCCCCCACCGACACCTCCTCCTACCGGGTCGGCCACTCGGACGCCGCCAAGCTCCGCGAGGCCGCCCAGGAGGCCCGCCGCTGGGACTCCAAGTACGGTGGCGGGGACTGGCGTTCGTCGATGGTGCCGGAGTGCCTGCGGGTGGAGGCGGCACCGCTGCTGCTCGCCTCGTACAGCGACGCGGTCGGCCGGGCGCTGTTCGGCGCGACGGCCGAACTGACCAGGCTGGCCGGCTGGATGGCCTTCGACACCGGTCAGCACGAGGCCGCCCAGCGCTACTACATCCAGGCGCTGCGGCTGGCCCGGGCCGCCGCCGACGTGCCGCTCGGCGGCTACGTGCTGGCCTCGATGAGCCTCCAGGCCGGCTACCGGGGCTTCGCCGAGGAGGCGGTCGACCTCGCCCAGGCCGCGCTGGAGCGCAACCGGGGCCTGGCCACCGCCCGCACCATGAGCTTCTTCCACCTGGTGGAGGCCCGGGCCCAGGCCAAGGCCCGCAACGCGGCGGCGTGCGCGACGGCGCTCGGCGCCGCGGAGAGCGCGCTCGAACGGGCGCGCGCCGGGGATCCCGATCCGGCGTGGATCGACTTCTACGCCTACGACCGGCTCGCCGCCGACGCCGCCGAGTGCTTCCGCGACCTCGGAGTGCCCTCCAAGGTCCGGCAGTTCACCCGCGAGGCGCTGGCCACGCCCACCGAGGGCTTCGTCCGCTCGCACGGCCTGCGGCTGGTGGTCTCGGCGATGGCCGAGGCGGAGGCGGGCAACCTGGACGCCGCGGTCGCCGCCGGCGAACGCGCCGTCGAGGTGGCCGGCCGGATCTCCTCGCAGCGCAGCCGGGAGTACGTGGTGGAGATGCTCCGGCGGCTGGAGCCCTTCCAGGGTGAACGCCGGGTACGGGAGTTGACCGAGCGGGCGCGCGCGGTGATCGTCGCCCCGGCGTGAGCGCCGGAGCGACGACTCCGGCTGGTCATCGGAACGGCGACCGGAACAGCGACCGGAGCGGCGAGAGGGCCCGGCGGTAATTGAGGTGCGCCGGTGGGAGGGGCCTGGCTAGGGTTTCTCCCGTCCAGGTGCGCAGGCAGAGGTTACTTCCACTCTTAATGGGCGTGTCGCGGGTTCGAGTCCCGTCACCGGCTTCGGGCCGGTGTAGCTCAGTCGGTAGAGCAGCTATGTCACCTCAGCCGTCCTCGATCTCTGGACACCCACACGTGAACAGTTCGTCCGCACCTCCCGGTGCGACGGCAGCGGTTACTTCTTGGTGAGGCGCCCCCTGGGCGCTGCGGTTCGAGCCCGCGAAACACCGCCGCCACCTTTGATCTCGGGAGGCGGCTCCTCGTGGTGCCCGGGTCCCGTCAGCCGTGACGGGACCCGGGCACCGCTGCCGCAGCACGCCTCCCTCCCACCGACACCAGCACGCCGAGGGGGGCTGCCGCATGTCCAGGTTCAACGTCCGCGGGGCCAAGTCCGGTCCGAGTTCGCCGGTGACCACCACCGGCGCGCGCACCGTCAACCACAACGGCGGCCCCGGCTTCGTCCGGGACCGCAAGTCCGAGCTCTTCCTGCTCGCGGTGGCCAACATGGTCGGCCAGGACACCTTCCACGAGCGCGGCGGCGAGCGCGACGACCGCTACACCGCGCTGGTGCGCGAACTCGCCGTCGCCGAGCCGGAGTGGACCCTCGGACTGCTGCGCTGGCTGCGCCACGGCGCCCAGCTGCGCACCGCCGCCCTGGTCGGCGCCGCCGAGTTCACCCGCGCCCGGCTGGACGCGGGCGCCCACGGCCACTCCCGGCAGGCCGTCGCGGCGGTGCTGCGGCGCGCCGACGAGCCCGGCGAGCTGCTCGCCTACTGGACCTCGCGCTACGGCCGGGCGCTGCCCAAGCCGCTCAAGCGCGGTGTCGCGGACGCCGTCCGGCACCTCTACGACGCCCGCTCGCTGCTCAAGTACGACACCGCCGGCAAGGGCTACCGCTTCGGCGACGTGATCGAGCTGACCCACCCCTCGCCGGACCCGCGGAAGCACTGGCAGGGCGCGCTGTTCGCCCACGCGCTGGACCGCCGGCACCGGCCGGAGGAGGCCGTCCCGCCGGCCGGTGACCGGGTGCTGACCGCCAACCGCGAACTGCTCGCGCTGCCCGTCGAGGAGCGCCGGGCGGCGGTGACCGCCGAGGGCGGCGCGGAACGGCTGGCCGCCGCCGGGCTGACCTGGGAGGCCCTGGCGGGCTGGCTGCAGGGCCCGCTGGACGCGGCGGTCTGGGAGGCGGTCATCCCGTCCATGGGTCCGATGGCGCTGGTGCGGAACCTGCGCAACTTCGACCGGGCCGGGGTCCCGGACGCCGTCGCGGCCGAGGTCGCCCGGCGGATCTCCGACCAGGACGAGGTGCGGCGCTCGCGCCAGTTCCCGTTCCGCTACCTGGCCGCGTACCGCAACGTCCCCTCGCTGCGCTGGGGGCACGCGCTGGAGACCGCGCTCGGCCACTCGCTGGCCAACGTGCCGGAACTGCCCGGCCGGACGCTGATCCTGGTGGACCGCTCCGGTTCGATGTTCGACCGTTCCGGCGGGCCGACCGAGCTCAACCGGGCGGACTCCGCGGCGATCTTCGGCACCACGCTGAAGCTCCGGGCCGCCGAGGCGGACCTGGTCGAGTTCGGCACCACCAGCCGGGTCGTCGAGGTCGGCCGGGGCGAGGCGGTGCTGCGGGTACTGGAACGGTTCTCCAGCCTCGGCGGCACCAACACCGCCGACGCGGTCCGGGCCCGCTACCGGGGCCACGACCGGGTGGTGATCGTCACCGACGAGCAGACCGGCCCGGGCCACCGGGGCGGTGACCCGCTCGCCGCCGTCCCGGCCCACGTGCCCGTCTACACCTGGAACCTGGCCGGCTACGCCCCGGGCCACGGTCCCAGCGGCGGCGCCCACCGGCACACCTTCGGCGGCCTGAGCGACGCGGCCTTCCGGCTGGTCCCCCTCCTGGAGGCCGGGGCGAACGCCCGCTGGCCCTGGGAGGAGTAGCGGGGCGGCGGAGGCTTCGGGGGCGGGTCGGCGCACCGGACGGAGGGCGGGCGGACGGGCCCGGATGAGCCCGGTCACAGGCCCGGCCGGCGCGCCCCGGCAGCCCCGTAGACTCGGTTGATTGTGACTGCCACCGCCCCGATCCCCCAGCCCTCGCCGTCCGCCCGGCTGTCCGCCGCGCCGGCCGCCTACCCCGCGCCGATGTACCCGCACAAGGCCACCGAGGCCCAGCACCGCGAGCGTCGCATCCGCAGCTTCCAGCCGCGCCGGGGCCGGATGACCAACGCCCAGGCGAGCGCCCTGGACCGGAGCTGGGAGACGTACGGCATCCCCATCGACGGCACCCCGCTGGACCTGCCGGAGCTGTTCGGCGGCCTGCCGGTGACCCTGGAGATCGGCTTCGGCATGGGCGAGACCACCGCCGCGATGGCCGCCGCCGACCCGGCCACCGGCATCCTCGCCGCCGACGTGCACACCCCCGGCCACGGCAACCTGCTCGGCTTGCTGGAGCGCGACGGCTCCCGCAACGTCCGGACGGCCGCCGGGGACGCGGTGATCCTGCTGCGCGACATGCTCCAGGACGCCTCGCTGGCCGGTCTGCGGGTCTACTTCGCCGACCCGTGGCCCAAGCCGAAGCACCACAAGCGCCGGCTGGTCCAGCCCTCCTTCCTCGACCTGGTGCTGCCCCGGCTCGCCCCCGGCGCCCTGGTGCACTGCGCCACCGACTGGGAGCCGTACGCGGAGCAGATGCTGGCCGTGCTGTCCGCCTCGCCGGAGCTGGAGAACCTGCACCCCGAGGGCGACGGGACCGGCTGGCTGGAGCCCACGGACCACCCGGACGGCAGCGTCCCCGGCTACGCCCCGCGGCCGGACTGGCGGCCGGTCACCAAGTTCGAACGGGCCGGGATCGCCAAGGGCCACGTCGTCCACGACCTGCTGTTCCGCCGCCGCTGACCCACCGGCCCGGTTCGAACGGGCCACCGCGCGGCGGCCGTACGGGCGGGACCGGGACGGACGGTTCGTCCCGAGTCCTCCCGGCGGGCCGCCGCCGTGGCCTACCCTGTGCCGCATGGGCAGCCCGTCCGGCGGCGGGTTCCGGGCGAACGGTCGGACGACGGTCGCCGCCGCCGGCGCACCGGAGACGGTCCCGCGCACCGGCGACACCCGGACCATCCCGGGGCCCCGGAGGCACCGGGCCCACCGCCCGCTGCCCGCTCCTGGCACCGCCGCCGTCCCGGTAGCGGCCCGGCCCCCGGCCGTCGCCCCCGCCGCGCCCCGGACGCCCGCCGCCCCCGGAACCCCCGCCACCCCCGGAGCCCCGCCGGGCCGCAGCCGCTCGGTGGCGCTCTCCTCGGTCACCGCGACCGCCGTGCTGACCCTGATCGGCTGTGGGGTGCTGATCCTGCACCTCGTCCAGCGGCAGACCGGCACCGTCGGGCTGCTGGTCGGCCTGGGCCTGGCGATGGTGCCGCTGCCGTTCGTGCTCGGCGGCCTGGCCTGGCTCAACCTCACCGCCCGGGTGCCGCTGCGGCACACCGTGTTCTGCCTCGGCTGGGGCGCCTGCGCGGCCACCACCGTCGCCATCCTGGCCAACAACTGGACGGCGAACTACCTGTCCCGGTACCGGGGCCCGTTCGGGGAGCTGCTCGGCGCCGGGATCGCCACCCCGGTGATCGAGGAGACCGCCAAGGCCACCGCCCTGCTGGTGCTCCTGCTCCCGCTCGGCCAGCGGCTGCGCTGCCACGGCCGCCGCACCGGGCGCCCCTGCGCGCCGCTGCTGCGCCGGTCGCCCGCGCCCCGGAGCCCCCGCCCGTACCCGCGCCACCCGGTCGGGCCGCACGCCCGCGGCCGGCCGCGGCTGCGCCCGTACCTGCGGCCGCTGCCCTACCTGCGCCCGGCCCCGCCCTCCGGTGCGCCGCACCGCCGCTCCCGGCCGCGCACCCTGGCCGCCGGGGTGGTGCTCGGCGGGATGACCGCCTGCGGCTTCGCGTTCACCGAGAACGCCCTCTACCTGGGCCGGGCCTTCACCAGCGACCAGCGCCAGCGGCTGGACAGCATCGGCCTCGGCGACCCGCCCAGCCTGCGCGACTTCGACAGCACCGTGCAGACCTTCGTGCTGCGCGCCCTGCTCTCCCCCTTCGCCCACCCGCTGTTCACCGCGCTCACCGGGATCGGCCTGGCCCTCGCCCTCACCACCGCGCGGCGCTGGCTGGCCCGGCTGGCGGTCCCGGCCGGGCTGCTGCTGGCGATGGCGCTGCACGGCACCTGGAACGCCGCCGCCGACCTCGGCACGGACGGCTTCCTGGTGGTGTACGGGGCGCTGATGGTGCCCTGCTTCGCCGCGCTGGTCTGCTTCGCGGCCTGGGCGAGGTGCCGCACGGGCCGGCACGCGGCGCCCGCCCGGCGGCGGGCCGCCCGGGTGCCCTGAACAGGTGCCTGCGGAGGAGCTCGAGCGGTGCCTTCAAGAGGTGCTCGGGGAACCGATTTCCCATCTCGGCGACTTCCACGTATTGTTGTGTTTACCGACGCGGGGTGGAGCAGCTCGGTAGCTCGCTGGGCTCATAACCCAGAGGTCGCAGGTTCAAATCCTGTCCCCGCTACTCAGTAGCGGAAAGGCCCGGAGGATTCTTCCTCCGGGCCTTTCGCATGTCCGGGTACGGGCGCGGCACGGTCCTGCCACGAAGCTGTAACAGCGGCCCGTCCGACGATCACCTGTCAGGGACCTGAACCATACTGAGGAAAAATTCATCCAATTGGGGGGCCGCACGGGCCACCCCGGACAGGAATCACCACATGCTGTCGAAGCGCCTGGTCAGCACCGCCGCGATATGCCTCGTCCTGGCCGCCGGCACCGCCGCGTGCGGCAGTGCCACGAGCGACGGGAAGGCGGGCTCCGCGCAGAAGCTCGACACCGGCAAGCTCAGCGCCCAGGACATCGAGAAGCAGGCCAAGGAGGCCCTGGCCTCCGCGACCTCCCTCAAGATGGCGGGCACCGTCGACACCGGTGACGGTGCGATGGAGCTGAACCTGACGATGGACAACAAGAGCCAGTGCACCGGCACCATGGCGATGCCGGGCATGGGCAAGTTCGAGATCATCAGCGACGGCAAGACCTCGTACGTCAAGCCGGACACCGCCTTCTGGACCGCCGTGGGCGGCCCGAACGGCGCCAAGGCCGCCGAGCTGTTCAAGGGCCGCTACCTGACCGGCTTCGAGAGCGACCCGTCGATGGGCTCGCTCACCAAGGTCTGCAACCTGGCCGACTTCAGCAAGAAGATCACCGACAGCAAGAGCAGCGGCGACAAGGTCGAGAAGGGCTCCGCCGGCGACGTCAACGGCGTGAAGACCTTCAGCCTGAAGAGCACCGACTCCAAGGGCGAGGTCACGACCCTCCAGATCGCGACCGAGGGCAAGCCCTACCCGGTGCGGATCGAGCACGCCGGCGCCAAGGACGGCAACGGCAAGATCGACTTCAGCGAGTTCGACAAGCCGCTGACCGTCCAGGTCCCGTCGGCCGACAGCACGATCGACTTCACCAAGTTCAAGGACCAGCTCAAGACCGCCTGAGCGGCGGACGCGGGGACCGCGAAATAATCCGTTGCCTCCGGCCGGAGCGCTGCCTAGGCTGGCAGCACACTGAAGGGAGGTGATCCTGAGTTGAGTACCGTCAGGATGCGTGAGGTGGCTGCTCGCTAGAGCCGCCCCTGCCTGCGCAGGGTGAGGCCCCAGGCCTCCGGCAGGCGAAATCCACAGCAGTCACCCGGCCCGCGGGCTCACCGGTACATCCCCGGTGCCTCGGCGCCTGGCCAGTGCACGGGCCGGCGTAGAGGAGCAGCCCGCGGGTCGTCTGCGTTCTCGGGGAGCTTCCGGCACTGCGCCGGAGGCTCCCCGTGGCGTGTCCGGGGAGGGTCGTCGCGTGTCCGGGGAGGGGCCGCGGCGCTAGAGTCTGCGCGGGTTCCGGAGCGGAGCGGCGCGGGCACAGGGGGTAGGCGATGGCGAAGGCGCGGCGGCGGGACGGCGGGGCGGCCCTGCGGACGGCGCGGTGGTGCGCCACCGGGGTGCTGGCCGGGACGGGGCTGCTCGGGCTGCTGCTGTTCGCGCTCGGCCGGGAGCACGCCTGGCAGGCGCTCGGCGGCGGACTGGTCGTGGTCGGGGCCTCGGTGGTGCTGGGCGGCGGGCTGGGCTTCCTGTTCGGGGTGCCCCGGGTCCGCGGTGGCGGCACCGGTGAGCCGCAGGGCTCGTACGCGCCGAACACCAATCTGGAGCAGGTCTCGGACTGGCTGACCAAGGTGCTGCTGGGCGTCGGGCTGACCCAGCTCGGCTCGCTCGGCGAGCGGCTGCACGACCTCGGTACGGCGCTGGCGCCCGCCCTCGGCGGCGGCCCGGAGGCCGTGCCGTTCGCGGCGGCGCTCGTGCTGTACTTCCTGGTCTTCGGCTTCCTGGCCGGCTGGCTGGTGACCAGACTGGCGCTGCCGCAGGTGCTGACCGAGACCGACCAGGCGCTGGACCTCTTCCTCGCCGGGCAGGACCGCGACCGGCACGGCGACAAGGTGGGCGCGGACGACCTGCGGGTCCGCGCGATGCAGCAGCTCGGGCTGCTGGGCGGCAGCGCGGAGCGCCAGGCCGCCCTGGCCGGGCAGCTGCCGCCCGCCTCCGGTGCGCCGGCCGGGCCGGAGGGCGTGGTGGCGGAGGTCCGCTCGACCGCGCGGCGCTCGGCGCTGACCGCCGACCAGGTGCGGGCCCTCTTCGCGGACGGCTCCGAGGGCCGGCGGATCCAGGCGCTCGCCCTGATGCAGGGCGACCCGGCACTGGCGGACCTGCCGAGCGTGCTGGACGCGATCGAGCACCCGCGCTCGGACTTCGAGCAGTACCACGCCCTGCTGGCCGCCCGGGGGCTGCTCTCCTGGCTGCCCGCCGCCGGGGCGCAGCGGCTGCGGGACGCGGTGGCGACGCAGCTGGTGGACCCGCGGGGCATCCCGTACGGGTCGGACCGCAGCTGGCTGGCGGAGAAGATCCTGTCCCGGCTCCAGGGGACGGCCCTCGTGCCGGAGCAGCCGGCCCGGCCCGCCCCGCAGGCCGGACCGCACGCCGTGCCGCAGCCCGTCGCGGCGGTACCGGCCCAGCCGGCCCAGCCGGGCGGGCCGGGCGGGCCGTCGGCCGCGGGGACCTCCTGACCGGGGGAACTACCGGACGGTGAAGCGCAGTTCGGGGCGGTCCCAGGTGATCCTGCCGTGCGCGGGGAAGGTGCCGACGCGTTCGGCGCCCACCCGCAGGTAGAAGCGCTCGGCGTCCGGGTGGGAGACCACCAGCACGCTGGCGATGCCGGCCGTGCGGGCCTGCTCCAGCATGTGCGCGATCAGCTCGCGGCCGGTGCCGCGCCCCTGGGCCTCGTCGGCGACGAACATCAGGTCCAGTTCGGCCGGTTCGCGGATCAGCCCGTAGAAGCCGAGCAGTTGGTCGGTGGCCGGGTCGAGGGCGAGGAACACCTCGTGGCCGGCGATGTAGTCGGGCGTCACCCGGTAGCCGTCGATCATCGGCGCGTACTCGCCGTGGTAGGCGGAGGAGGCCTGGATCAGGTCGGTGAGCCGGTCGGCGTCGGTCGCCTCTGCGCGCCGGATAGTCGTCTCGATCATGGCGGCGAGTATAGGGGCAAACCGGAGTAGTGACTATTACATGACCGGCTGCCCGGCCGCCCGGCGGCGCCGGTCGGCCGCCCGCAGCACCAGGACCCGCACGGTGCGGCCGTCCACCGGCCCCGGACAGCGGAGGATCTCGCTGGCTATCCGGCGCTCGCCGAGCGCGTACCGCAGCGGGTCGAGGTGGCCGCAGCGGCGGCCGTGCCCGTCGTTCAGCGGCTGGACCCGGACCTCGCCGTCCGGGGAGGTGACCCGGACCAGCTCGGTCAGCGCCGCCAACTGGCGCTCCGGGCCGAAGACTTCGGGGTAGGCGAAGATCAGGTAGCCGCTCAGGGTGAGGGCGAAGGCGCCGTCCGCGAAGGGCAGCCGGGGCAGCGCGGCGGCCACGTACCGCTGCGGGTGGGCGGCCGAGTCGGCGGCGAACAGCCGGCGGGCCCGGTCCCAGCTGCGCAGGTACCGCTCGGGCCGGTACGGGCGGGGCGAGGGGTGGAGCCACGGGCGGGCGGCCATCGAGGCGGCCATCGCCGCCCGGGCGGCCAGGGCGAGAGAGGCGACCACCGGCGGCGGCAGCGCGTACGCCGGGTCGACGGCGACCACCCGGCAGCCCAGCTCGCGCGCCTCGGCGGCCAGGCCGGCCGCGCCCCCGGGGCAGTCCAGCAGCGGCCCGGGCAGGGCGGCGAGCCGGGCCCGGGTGAGGCCGAACAGGGCGCAGTACTCGTCCAGCGGACGGGAGGTGACCAGCACGTCCGGGAGGGCGGGGTGAGGGCCGGCGGCCACCCGGCCATCCGAACACGGAGCGGCCCCGCCCGCATCCGGGAGGGGTCCGGGACGCGGGCGGGGCCGTCGGGCCTGGGTGGAGCCGGGCGGTCAGCGGCCGAGCAGGCCCTGGGCGGCGGCCCGGTTGACGTTGGTCAGGCCGCGGACCAGCTGGGTGGTGAGGAGGACCAGCAGCACCCCGAGGAGCGAGAGCCCGGCGATCTGCCAGGGCGCCTCGATGTCGTACACGTGCCGGATGTCGTGGCTGTCGTAGAAGTCGAACACCCGGTACCCGTGCCAGGAGGTGTAGGTCGGGAAGACCCAGTGGTACAGCGGGTAGAGCGCCGCCGCCCAGCCGAGCAGCAGGAACACCAGCGTCACCGCGAAGCTGAACACCGCCCAGGGGAGCATCAGCACCTGGTACAGCACGGCCTTCCAGCCGGCCCCGTCCGCCAGCCGCGCGGTGACCGCGCCCCAGCTGCCCTGGCGGACCCGGCGCACCGGCTCCGGGCCGGGGACGTCCAGGGCCAGCATTCCGCGCACCCGGGCCCGCTCCAGCCGGCCGAAGCCGCGGGCCGTGGCGGTCAGGGCGCCCAGCACGGGCAGGCCGAGCGCGGTGACGAAGGTGGCGAGGCCGAAGCAGAACATCGTGACCGCGACGGCGAAGCCGAGGATCGCCACCGGCAGGCCGGTGAGCGCGTAGCCGACCTCGCGGTAGTAGTACGCCGAGAACGGGGCCCGCCACAGGGCCGGACGCCGCTCGGTCCGCCGGGCCCGGACGGGGCGCGGGTCGTCACCGCGACCGCCCAGAACGTCCCACTCCCGGTCCTCCACGCTGCGGCTGCTGCTCATGTTCCCGGCCCCCGGCCCCTCGTGCTGTCGTCTGTCGCTCGTTCGTCCCGCTGACTGCGTCCAGTCTGGTGGACGCGCCGCCCGGCCGTGATCCGGAGGCCTGGCGGATCCGGGGTGGGGTTAACCCCCCTCCACCCGGGCGGCCGGGCCCGGCCACTCCTCGGCGAGCAGCGTGAAGAGGTACGTGTCGGACCCGTCGGACCGAGGCCGCCCCTCCGGCCGGAAGCCCAGCCGGGTGAGCACCCGGCCGGGGGCCGGGTTGGCCGCGGCGGTCCGGGCGGTCAGCCGGTGCAGGCCCAGGGTGCCGAAGGCGAAGTCGCCGAGCAGGCCGACGGTCTCGCCCGCGTAGCCCCGGCCCCAGGACCCGCGGGCCAGCACGCACCCGAGGTCGGCGGCGCCGTGCCCGTCGAGGGTGAGCGCGGCCTGCCCGATCGGCGTCGCGTCCCCGGGCTCCTCGGCGTCGGCGAGCCTGGTGACGGCGAGCCGGTAGGTGTCCCGCTCCTCGGCCATCGCCTCCTCCAGGTAGAGCTCGATCTGGTCGGCGCAGTCCTCCCGGCCGCTCGGCCCGAAGGGCAGGTGGCGGGTGACCTCGGGGTCGCCGAACAGCGCGTGCAGCGCGTCCACCTCCTCCTCGGTGTGGTGGTACTCGCGGACGGCCAGGCGCGGACCGGTGAGTCGTACGGGGACCATGGCTGCCGACCCTATCCCCGCCCGGCGGCTACCGTTCGGACTATGAACGACGAAGACCTGCGGCTCGCCCCGCGCACCAAGGCCGCCGACCTGCTCGCCTGGGCGGCCGAGCAGGGCCGCGCGCCGGTGGCCGAGGGGCCGCTGCGCGCGGTGCTGGCGCTGCTGGAGCTGGGCGACGGCAGGATGCACGACGGCTGGCCCGAACTGACCTCCGACGCGGTGGAGCACCTGCTGTACGAGCGGCTCCACCTGTACGTCCAACCCGCGCCCGAGGAGGACCCGTTCGCCTACGGCGACGCCGTCCGGCTGCTGGTCGACCACCAGCGGGCGGCCCGGCGGCTGAACGCCAAGCGCCAGGAGCGGCTGCACGCGGAGGCCGAGTGGCAGGGCGAGGTCGCGGCCGGGCTGCTGCGCCGCGCCGACCTGGTGACCTGGCCCCGGCTGTACGCGCTGCTGCTGCACGCGTACGGGGTGGACGTCACGGACCCGGCGGCGGTGCGGGACTGGCTGGCCGGCTTCGGGGAGCTCCCGGAGGAGGAGCGGCTGGCCGCGTACGAGGCGCTGGCACCGGCCGGCTGGCTGGACGAGCCGGACGAGCAGGGCTGGGGCCCGGGCCGGGTGCTGTCGGTCGGCATGGCCACGGACGGCGCGCGGCGGCTGCTGGAGCAGGGCCTGATGCGGCGCAGCTACCGCAACCTGGCGGAGCTGACCGCGCTGGGGCGGCCGATGCCGGAGGAACTGGCCGGGGACTTCGGGCGGTTCGAGGAGGCGGCGGTCGAGGCGGCGCTCGACCTGTTCGGCGGGTGGACGGTGCCGGGGCTGCCGCGGCTGCTGGTGACGGAGTTCCCGGAGCTGGCGCCGGAGCCGGGCCAGGAGGAGATCGAGGCGTACCTGGCGCAGCTGCCCGCCGAGGAGTGAGACGCCGCGCGGAAGCCCCCGGTCCGGTGCTGGTGCTCCGGGCCGGGGGCTTCGCGCTGGGTCCGCCCGGGCGGGTGCCTCAGGGCGGGTGCGTCAGGGGTTGAGGCCGCGCTGCTGGAGCCAGGGCTCCGGGTCGACCGGGGCGCCGCCGCCGGGGCGGACCTCCATGTGCAGGTGCGGGCCGGTGACGTTGCCGGTCGCGCCGACCTTGCCGATCTGCTGGCCGGCGGCGACCTTGCCGGAGCCCTTGGTGATCGCGGAGAGGTGGCAGTACCAGATCTCGGTGCCGTCGGGCAGGGTCTCGACGATCCGGTAGCCGTACGAGCCGGCCCAGCCGGCCGAGGTGATGGTGCCCTGGCCGAGCGCGTGGACCGGGGTGCCGGTGTCGGCGGCGAAGTCCAGGCCGGTGTGCAGGTTGGCCCAGTAGCGGGCGCTCTGGCCGTAGTGGGCGGAGAGCCGGTAGTCCGTCACCGGGAGGGTGAGGGCGGCGGCCTTGGCCCGCTCGGCCTCCTCGGCGGCGCGCTTGGCCTCGGCCTCCTTGGCGGCGGCCTTGGCCTCCGCCTCCTGGGCGGCCTGGAGCCGGGCGGTCTCCTCGGCGGCGGTGCGCTGGCTGTCGGCCTGGTTCTGGATGCGGGCGGCGAGCGCGAGGCCGGGGTCGGCGGAGAGGGCGACCGCCGTCTCGTCCGGGGCCTCGATGGCGGGGGCGGCGGCCGGGGTCGCCGAGGTGAAGCCGGTGGCACCCAGGGTGGCGGCGACGGCGGTGACGCCGAGCAGCGGGGAGGTTCCGCGGGTCTGACGCGGCATCCGGTGGCGGTTGGTCTCGGCCTCCGCGGCGAAGTCCTCCGGGCCGAAGGCCTCGGGGCCGTCCGGGCCGGGGTGGTCGAGGAGCTGGGTACCGGCTGCGAAGCCGGCCGGGTGTGCCGGGGTGTGCGTCGACGCCACGGAGGCGCGCTCCTTTCCTTCCTTCGCGCCTACCGGGTTAGCTGACGGGTTCGGAGCAGGAAGGTCTCCTACGGCCGGGCCGAAGCCCCGCCGATTCACCCCAAGGAACGTGGTTCCCCGGCTCCCTGACCTGCCCGGAGGCCGGTCGGTGGGATTAGGCGACGGCGCACGGTGCCGTCTGGGTACGGCGTTGACAACCGCGCTGCGTTATCAAACGTTAATCCTAGGAGGCTCTGATTCCAAGCCATCCGTTCGGAGCAGCCCCGCGGCAGGTGATCGGACGTCAACGAACGGTCCCTCATGCACGGCCCCATCTGAGTACGCCTACTCATGTGCGGCCCGGCCGGGCCGCAGCATCCTGACGCCATGAGCGCACCGATGCAGACCCGCACCACGGCCGCCTACTACCTCCAGGCCGTCCTGTCCTTCGCCCTGTCGGGCACCGCCCTCGCCGTGGGGATCATCTACCTGCCGGTCGGCGGGTGGACCCGGGCCTTCCTCGGGCTCGGGCTCCTCTTCACGGTCAGCTCCGCGTTCACGCTGGCGAAGGTGATCCGGGACCGGCAGGAGTCCAACGACATGGTCACCCGGGTGGACCAGGCCCGGCTGGAGAAGCTGCTCAGCGAGCACGACCCGTTCAAGGTCGAAGGGGTCTGACCGCTCCCTTCCCCCTCTTCTCCGACGCCTCCGACGCCCGACCGCTTGACGGCTAAGGCTATTAGCCTTAGCTTTATGGCTATCGGCAGCAACGCCGATGCCCCGCACCGGCGGCCCGAGGAGGACCCCATGAACGGCACCATCACCCCGAGCACCCAGTACCTCACCGTCCCCGGCGGCCGGATCGCCTACGACGACACCCGGCAGGGCGACGGCACCCCGGTCGTCCTGCTCCCCGGCATGCTCGACAGCCGGGCCGCGTACCGGCACCTGCGCCCGCTGCTCGTCGCCGCCGGCCACCGGGTCGTCACCATGGACCTGCGGGGCTTCGGCGAATCCTCGATCACCTGGGACGACTACGGCCCGGCCGCCCTCGCCGGCGACGTCCTCGCCCTGCTCGACCACCTCGGCATCGAACGCGCCGTCCTCGCCGGGAACTCGTACACCGGAGCGACCGTCGTCAAGGCCGCCGGGGACGCCCCCGAGCGGGTCGCCGGGATCGTCCTGCTCAACGCCTTCGTCGAGAACCCGCCGCAGGGCGCCCTGATGCGCGGCGCCATGGGCCTGATGGGCGCCGCCCTCGTCCACTGGCCGGCCGCCTGGGGCTTCTACCTGCGCCGGATGGCCTTCCCCGGCGCCAGGCCCGCCGACTTCGACGCGTACGTGGACGGGCTGGTCGCCGCGCTGCGCACCCCGGGCCGGAAGACCGCCACCCGCGGGTACGTCCACGGCGACTCGGCGCCGGTCGGCTGGACGGCCGCGGTGCGGTGCCCGGCCCTGGTCGTCATGGGCAGCAAGGACCCCGACTTCCCGAAGCCGGAGCTGGTCGCCGACCGGCAGGCCGCCGCGCTCGGCGCGCGGAAGGCGATGATCGAGGGGTCCGGGCACTACCCGATGGCCGACAACCCGGCGGCCACCGCGGACGCCCTGCTGCCGTTCCTCGCCGAGCTCGGCTGAGCCCCGCCCGTCCGCTGCCCGCCCCTGCCCGACCTGATCCGTACGGAGAGCCCGAACCCATGCCCCGCGTAGGACTGACCCCCGACCAGGTCGTCGACCACGCCCTCGCCCTCATCGACGAGCAGGGCGCCGAGGCCCTCACCCTGGCCTCCGTCGCCGCCCGGGCCGGGGTCGCCACCCCCTCGCTGTACAAGCACGTCAGCGGCGGCCTCGCCGAACTGCGGCGGCTGATCGCCGTCCGGGTCACCGGGGACCTCGCCGACCGGCTGGCCGAGGCGGCCGTCGGACGCAGCGGGGACGACGCCGTCGCCGCCGTGCTGCGCGCCTACCACGCGTACGCCACCGAGCACCCGCACCGCTACAACGCCCTCCCCCAGGCCCCGCAGCCCGACGACGACCTGGCCCGCGCGGCCGCCCGACTCGTCGGCGTGATCATCGCCGTGCTGCGGGAGTACGGGCTCGACGGCTCCGAGGCGGTCCACGCCGCCCGCACCGTGCGCTCCGTCGCCCACGGTTTCGCCTCCCTCACCACGGCCGGCGCCTTCCAGCTCACCGAGGACCTCGCCACCACCCAGGACCGCCTCATCGCCACCCTCACCACCGGTCTCCGCGCCTGGCCCGCGTAAGCGGCCGGAGCGGCGAGTGCGGCACTGCGCAGGAAGTCGGCCCGGCCGACTTCTCGCGGTGGCGGTGGTGCTGGTGCGGCGGTTCGGTCGGCCTTCGCCGGTGGGGGAAATGGGGTATCAAGGACCAGTGCCCCTGGAGCCCGCCGGCAGTCCGACCGCGCGCAGTGCGATGCGCTGCGTGCGGCTGCTGCTGGGCTGCACCAGCGCGGCCGAGCTGCTCGGCACCGTCCTGGCCGAGGGCCCGAGCTGGATCACCGGCGAGGGGTCCGCGCTGTACCTGCTGGACTCCGCCGGGATGCTCCGGCTGACCGCCTCGCACGGGCTGCCGGACTGGGCGCACGAGCGCTACAGCGTGGTCGACCCGGCCGGTGAGCTGCCCGCCGCGATGGCCCTGCGGCTGCGCCGCCCGTACCTGCTCAGCCCCGAGCACACCAGCGTCGACTACCCGAACCGGAACACCGGCATGGGCACCGGGATGGTCGCCGTGATCACCCTGCCGATGGTCGTGGACGAGCGGCCGATCGGTGTGCTGGCCCTGGCGCTGGCCCACCGGGGCACCGTGCCGCGCCGCGACCTGGACGTCCTGGAGACCCTCGCCGAGGCCTGCGCCCACCGGCTGGCCCATCTGCTGGACCACGCCGACGCCCACCTCCCGTACGGCACCCGGGCACCGTACGGCGTCCGGTTACCCGAGGACCCGCGGGCGGCGGACGGCCGCCCCGCCGGGCTGGCCCACCCGCTGCTGTCGCTGGCCGTGCGGGCCGCCGGGCACGGGGCCTTCGAGCGGGACCTGGTCACCGGGGAGAGCTACTGGGACGCCGAGGCGTTCCGGCTGGCGGGCCGCCCGCCCGCCCCGGACGGCGCCGCCCCCGAGCTGGACCGGCTGGTCCACCCGGAGGACCTGCCGGACGTGCAGGCGGCGCTCGCCGAGGCGCTGGCCGCCGGCGGCCGCTACCGGATCGGCTACCGGGTGCTGCGGCCCGGCGGCAAGGTCGCCCGGGTCGAGGAGTCCGGCGAGGTGATGCTGGACGTGCACGGGCGGCCGGTGCGGATCGCCGGGCTGCTGGCCGAGGCCGGGCACCGGGAGCCGCCGCCGGCCGAGGGGCGGAACTCCCCCGCCGCCGCCCGGACGGCGCTGCTGCTGACGCTCACCCGGGCGCTGTCCCGGGCGGTGACCGTCCGGGACGTCACCACCGCCGTCACCGACGTCGCCCGCCCGGCGCTCGGCGCCGCCGGCATCGTCCTGGACCTGGTGGACGAGGGCCGGCTGCTGCCCGTCTCGCACACCGTGTACGGGGGCCCGCGCCGCACCGAGCTCACCCGTCTGGCGGACCTGTCCGAGTCCGTGATGCAGCGTTCGCTGGCCCGCTCCGCCCCGCTGTTCAGCGAGCCCGCCGCCGCCCGCACCCGACGCGACCCGCTCACCCCGGCCGCCTGGGCGGTGCTGCCGCTGGTCGCCTCCGGGCAGCAGGTCGGCTCGTGCCTGATCACCTTCGCCGCCGAGCGGGTGTTCAGCCGGGAGGACCGCACCCTGTACTCGGCCTTCGCCGGCATCCTGGCGCAGTCCCTGGAGCGGGCCCGGCTGTACGACACCCACCACCACCGGGCCTCCGAGCTGCAGCGGGCGATGCTCCCGCGCACCCTGCCGCGGCTGGCCGGGATCGCCAGCGCCGCCCGCTACCTGCCGAGCACCGAGGGGATGCAGATCGGCGGCGACTGGTACGACCTGCTGCGGCTGCCGGACGGCCGGATCGGGCTGGTGATCGGCGACGTCCAGGGCCACAACGCGGAGGCCACCGCGGTGATGGGCCAACTGCGCAGCGGGCTGCGGGCGTACGCGACGGACGGGCACGACCCGGCCGCCACCCTGACCCGCACCAGCCGGCTGCTGGCCGAGCTGGACACCGAGCTGTTCGCGACCTGCCTCTACCTGACCCTGGACCCGGCCGACGGCGTGCTGACCGCGGCCCGGGCCGGGCACCCGGCGCCGGTGCGGATCACCGCCGACGCCGCGGCCGTCGAGCTGGAGCTGCCGGGCGGGCCGCCGCTGGGGGTGGCCCCGGAGCGGCCGTACCCGCTGGCGGTGGAGCGGCTGGCGGTCGGCGAGACGCTGCTGGCGTACACCGACGGGCTGGTCGAGGACCGCGAGGAGGACTACGACGAGTCGGTGCAGCGGATGCTCGGCGGGCTCGAACTGTGGGCGCGGCAGACCGGTCCGGGCCGGATCGGCCCGGCGCCGGCGCTGGAGCGGCTGGCCGATCTGCTCACCCTGAACGTGACCGAGCGGCGGTCCCGGCCGGACGACGTGGCGCTGCTGCTCCTGCACCGGACGGCGCCCCTTCCGTAACACCGTGCGCACAGGCCCCACACATCACCGGACGCGATCCGGCCGGGCGGCTCGATCCCGACGTTCCCGGCGGTGCCGGTCGGGCCGCTCCGATACCTCGTCAGGCGGTGGGATCGGGGTCGAACGATTGCCGATTGACGCCGAATTGACTCGATATTGACGAGATCCGGTCACTTGGCGAGATCCGTTCACACCTTCGTAGGATCATCACCCTAGAATTCGCGGCGTGACGATGACTCAGTGGTCCGTAACGGCAACCGGCGTACTCGCCGTCCTCGCCCTCGTGGCCGCCGCGCGGTACCGCGCCGTGTCCGTCACCCAGCGCGGCCGTGCCGACCGGCTGCGCGGCGAACTCCTCGCCGTCCAGGAACAGCTGGCCACCGAGCTCTCCCGCCGCGGCGCCGAACTCGCCGCCGTCCAGCAGGAGCAGGAGCACACCGCCTCCACCCAGCGGGCCTTCCTCAGCGTCGCCCGCCGGATCCTGGTGATGGCCCACGACCAGCAGGCGCTGCTGGACGAGATGGAGCGCACCCACGACGACCCGACGCTGCTGGAGGGCCTGCTCAAGGCCGACCACGCGGCCGCCCAACAGGCCCGGCTGGCCCAGACCCTGGCCGTGCTGTGCGGCGCGCGGGCCGGCCGGCACTGGCCGGAACCGGTCTCCCTGGAGGACGTCGTCCGCGGCGCCCAGTCGCGCATCCTGCCGTTCCAGCGCGTGGTGGTGCGCAGCCGGACCGAGACCGCGGTGGTCGGCGCCGCCGCCGAGGCGCTGATCCACGCGATCGCCGAGCTGCTGGACAACGCCACCCGCTACTCCCCGCCCAGCACCCAGGTGTTCGTCACCCTGATGCCGGTCCACAACGGCGCCGTCATCGAGATCGACGACGGCGGCGTCGGCATGCCGGAACAGGCCGTCGCCAAGGCCGCCGCCGCGCTGGCCGGCGGCAGCACCCTGGAGGTCTCCCGGCTGGGCGAGGTGCCGCAGCTGGGCCTCGCCGCGGTCGGCCGGCTCGCCGAGCAGTACGGCTTCCGGGTCACGCTCAGCTCGGCGCCCTCGCCGTACGGCGGCGTGCGGGTGGTCCTGCTGCTGCCGAACGCGCTGCTCACCGAGCCGCTGCCGCCCACCGTCCCCGGCCTCGGGCCGGACGACCGGGCGTTCAACCCCGGCCCCCGGCCGGCCTCTCCCGCCGGCCACCCCCTGGTGGAGACCCCGCCGCCCGGCCGGCACGCCGCGACCGGTGACACCCCTCCCCCGCTGCCCCGCCGGAGCCACCGGCGCGGCCGCACGGGCCGCCCCGCCCAGCACGCCGCTCCCCCACCGCCGCCCGCGCCGCCGTACCGCTCGGCCCGGGACGCGCAGGCGTTCATGGCGATGTTCCAGGCCGGGACGGCCAGCGGCCGTTCCGCCGTCCGGGCCCAGTCCACCCCTTCCCTTCCCGCTTCCCCCCGACTTCCCCAGCGCTCCGGAGAGTTCCATGACCACCACCCCTGATCTCGGCTGGCTGCTCGCCGACATCATCGCCGTCCCGCAGGTCCAGCACGCCGTCGTCGTCTCCAACGACGGCCTGGAGATCGGCCGCAGCGCGGGCATCCCGCGCGACGACGCCGAACGGCTCGCCGCCGCCTGCTCCGGACTGCAGTCGCTGGCCCGCGGCGTCGCGACGGGCTTCGGCGGACCGGGCAGCGCCACCCGCCAGATCATCATCGAGTACGGCGGCGGCTACCTCTTCGTCGTCGCCGCCGGGGCCGGCGCGCACCTGGCCGTGGTGGCCGGCGAGGCGGTCGACGCCGGCCTGGTCGCCTACCAGATGCAGGTCCTGGTCGAGCGGATCGGCACCCACCTCACCAGCCCGCCGCGCGTCGACCACGCGGCGGGGGGCCACCGGTGAGCGGCCCGGTCCGGCCGTACGTCATCACCGGTGGGCGCAGCCGCCCCACCCGGTCCGATCTGGCCGTGGAGAGCCTGGTCAGCGCCGTGCCCGGACCATTAGGACTGCCCGAGCCGCCGGACCTGCCCGAGCACGAGCTGATCAACCGTGAGCACCGGCGCATCCTCGCGCTCTGCCACAGCCTGCTGTCCGTCGCCGAGGTGGCGGCCCACCTGGGGCTGCCGCTCGGCGTCGTCAAGGTGCTGGTCGGTGACCTCTGGGACCTCGGCGCCGTGCAGGTGCTCCCGCCCGTCCCCCAGGCCGAACGCCTGCCCGCAACCCTCCTGGAGGAGGTGCTCGTTGGCCTCCGCCAACTCCGCTGAAGCCGTCCCCGACGCCCCGGACGCACCGGGCGCCACGGACGCCGCCGGGTCCGCCGCCGGGCCGCAGTACCTGCCCTCCTCGGTGCAGGGCGCGGTCAAGATCCTGGTCACCGGTCCGTTCGGGGTCGGCAAGACCACCCTGGTCGGCTCGCTGAGCGAGATCACCCCGCTGCGCACCGAGGAGACCATGACCGCCGCCAGCGCCGGCATCGACGACCTCACCGGTCGCGCCGGCAAGACCACCACCACGGTGGCGCTGGACTTCGGCCGGATCACGCTCAACTCGCGGCTCGCGCTGTACCTGTTCGGCACGCCCGGGCAGCAGCGGTTCTGGCCGCTCTGGGACGACCTGTCGCGCGGAGCGCTCGGCGCCATCGCCATGGTCGACCTGCGCCGCCCGGACGAGAGCTTCGACGTGCTCGGCCGGCTGGAGGAGCAGCGCATCCCGTTCGCGGTCGCGGTCAACACCTTCCCGGACACGCCGAGTTACCCGGAGGAGGAGCTGCGCTCGGCGCTGGACCTGCTGCCGGAGGTGCCGATCCTGCACTGCGACGCGCGCGACCGCCGGCAGTCCTACGACCTGCTGATCGACTTCGTCGACCACCTGCACCGCAACTCGATCCTGGAGCTCCAGGGATGACCTCCCCCGAACACCCGGGAGCCCCCGGGTGCCCCGTCGCCCACGGCGGCGGACGGCCCGGCGGGCTGCCCGTGGGCGTGCCGCTGACGCCGCTGTACGGCCCGGCCGTCGCCGAGGACCCGCACGGCCTCTACGCCCGGCTGCGCGAGCGCTACGGGCCGGTCGCCCCGATCGAGCTGGAGCCCGGGGTCGAGGCCTGGCTCGTCCTCGGCTACGCCGAACTGCTCGAACTCACCCGCAACGAGGCGCTGTTCTCCAAGGACTCGCGCCGCTGGCGGGTGCCCGCCGAGGGCCGGCTGGCGGCCGACTCCCGGCTGCTGCCGATGACCTCCTGGCGGCCCACCCTGCTCAACCTGGACGGCGCCGAGCACCAGCGGCTGCGCGCCGCCGTCTCCGACACCCTCGCCCAGATCGACCACCGCCAGCTGCGCGGCACCACCGAGGCCGCCGCCAACGGGCTGATCGACGGCTGGGGCCCGGACGGCACCGCCGACCTGGTCGCCCAGTACGCGCGCCGGCTGCCGCTGCTGGTCTTCACCCAGCTGGTCGGACTGCCGGTGGAGAGCGGGCCCCGGGTGGTCGAGCTGATCAGCCACTTCGTGGACAGCAGCGCGCAGTCGCAGCGCGCCGGCCTGGAGTTCCAGGCACTGCTCGTCGACCTGGTGCGCCGCCGCCGGGCCGCCCCCAGCGCCGACCTCACCTCCTGGCTGCTCGCCCACCCGGCCGGGCTGACCGACGAGGAGGCGGTGCACCACCTGGTGGTGCTGATGGTCGCGGGCAACGAGACCTCCATCAACTGGACCGGCAACACGCTGCGGCTGCTGCTCACCGACCGGCGCTTCCGGGCCACCCTCACCGGCGGGCGGCTGACCGTCTCCGACGCGCTGGAGGAGGTGCTCTGGCGCGACCCGCCCACCCAGAACTTCCCCGGCCGCTGGGCCACCGGCGACACCGTGCTCGGCGGCCAGTACATCAGCGCCGGCGACATGCTCGTCCTCGGCCTGGCCGCGGCCAACGCCGACCCGGCCGCACAGGGCGTCTCGGCCGCCGCGCAGGGCTCGCTCGGCGGCAACCGGGCCCACCTCGCCTGGGGCGCGGGCCGGCACGTCTGCCCGGCCCAGCACCCGGCCCGGATCATCGTCGAGACCGCCGTCGAGACCCTGCTGCACCGCCTGCCTGACCTCCAACTGGCCGTACCACCCGGCGAGTTGGCCTGGCGCCCGTCCCCGTGGTCCCGGGCCCTGACCGCCCTCCCGGTGCTCTACAGCGCCTTCACCCCGCCCCGCCCGCCCGCCCCCGAGAGGCCCGCATGGACACCACCACCGAATCCGGAACCCGCGCCGAGCCCGTCAGACTCGACCCCTTCGGCCGCGACCAGCACGGCGAGAACGCCCGACTCCGCGAAGCCGGCCCCGCGGTCCTGGTGGAGCTCCCTGGCGGGGTGGTGGTCTGGGCGGTAACCCACCACGACACCCTCCAGTCGCTGCTGTCCGACCCCCGGGTCGGCAAGGACGCCCGGCTCTGGACGACCTTCCGGGAGGGACGGCTGCCGGAGGGCTGGCCGCTGCTCAACTTCATCGTCGTCCCCGGCATGGTCACCGCCGACGGCGAGGACCACCGGCGGCTGCGCGGACTGGTCTCGCAGGCCTTCACCCCGCGCCGGATAGCCGACCTGGCCCCCGCCGTCGAGGCCCGGACGGTCGCGCTGCTGGACGGGGTCGCGAAGCTGGAGGGCGAGTTCGACCTGCGGCGGCACTTCGCCTACCCGCTGCCGATGCAGGTGATCGGCGAACTGCTCGGCCTCGGGCTGGCGGAGCAGGACGAGCTGCACGAGCTGTCCGACACCATGGTCTCCAGCTCGGCCACCCCGGCGGCGGCGCTGGCCGCGCAGCGGGGCCTGAACGCGCTGCTGGCCTCGGTGGTGGCGGCCAAGCGGGCCGAGCCCGGCGACGACCTGACCACCGACCTGATCGCCGTCCACGAGGCGGGCGACCGGCTCAGCGAGGCCGAGCTGGTCGGCACCCTGCTGCTGATGCTGGTCGCCGGGCACGAGACCACGCTCAACCTGATCACCAACGCCGTCCGCGCCCTGCTCGCCCACCCGGACCAGCTGCGGCTCGTCCTGGACGGGGAGCAGCCGTGGTCGGCGGTGGTCGAGGAGACCCTGCGCTACGACTCCCCGGTCGGGCAGTTCCCGCTGCGCTACGCGAGCGAGGACATCGCGGTCGGCGACGTGGTGATCCGGCGCGGCGAGGCGCTGCTGGCCTCCTACGCGGCGGCCGGACGGGACTCCGGGCACCACCCGGACGCGGACCGCTTCGACCTCACCCGGCAGCCCGCCAAGCACCTGTCGCTCGGCCACGGCCCGCACTTCTGCCTCGGCTCCGGGCTCGCCCGGATGGAGGCCGAGACGGCGCTGCGGCACCTGTTCACCCGCTTCCCGGGGCTGGCCCTCGCGGAGGGCCGGACCGACGAGCCGATCGCCTCGTTCGTCAGCAACAGCGTGCGCACCCTGTGGGTGACGGTCTGAGCCGACCGGTTACCTGAGGGCGGTCCGGGTCGTTCGGCAGGGCATGAAGAAACTCGCCACCCTGGCCGCCCTCACCATGGCGGGCCTCGCCCTCGCCGTCCCGGCGGCCTCCGCCACCTCCCAGACCGCCTCCTCGCCGGACGCCACCGGCGGGCTCACCGACGGCCTCGAAGTCTCCCCGGGCGACCTCGCCCTGCGGACCGTGGGCAAGCTCCCGCTGCTCGGCAAGCCCGCCAACGAGATCGAGGCGATCGGGACCAACCAGATGGCCCACCCGGGGCTCAGCGGGCAGATCCTGAACTGACCCGGCGCTCCGCCACCGGAGCGCGGGCGGCCGGCCGACCCCCGAACGGCCGGCCGCCCACGCCACCCGACGCACGACGACCGCTCGACCCGCGGCGCTCGGGCCGCCGGGTTCAGAGCGCGGACAGCCGGTTGAGCTCCGGGTAGCCCAGCCCCTGCGCGAGCGCGGTGAACGTGCCGCTCCCGTACACCTCCTCGGCGGCCCGGCGGACCGCCGCGTACGCCACCTCGGCCAGGCCCGGGCCCAGGCTGATCCGGGCCACGCCGAGCTTCGCCAGCTCGGCGACCGCCGGGGAGCCGGGGCCGGCCAGCACGTTCAGCGGCGCCGGGACGGCCCCGACCAGGGCGGCGATGGTCTCCGGGTCGGACACCCCGGGGACGAACACCCCGTCCGCGCCCGCCTCGACGTACGCCCGCAGCCGGTGCACCGCGTCGTCCAGCCGGCCCTCCGGGGCGCCGATCCCGCGCAGGAACACGTCGGTCCGGGCGTTGACGAAGAGCGGCACGCCGGCCGCGTCCGCCGCGGCCCGGGCGGCCGCGATCCGCTCGGCGGCCTCCGCCGGGGGGCGCCCCTCGTCCTCCAGGTTCACCCCGACGGCACCGGTGGCGAGCAGCGCGGCGACCGTCTCCCCGACCCCGGCGGCGGTGTCCGCGTAGCCGCCCTCCAGGTCCGCGGTGACCGGCAGGTCGACGGCGCGGACCACCTGGGCGGTCCGGGCCAGCACCTGCCCAGGGTCGGCGCCGCCGCCGTCCGCGCTGCCGAGCGACCAGGACACGCTCGCGCTGGCCGTCGCCACCGCCCGCGCCCCGGCGGCGGCCACCAGCCGGGCGCTCGGCACGTCCCAGGCGTTCGCCAGCACCAGCGGCTCGCCCGGGCGGTGCAGCTCCCGCAGCAGCCGGGCCCGCTCCCGCCGGACGGCGGGGTCCGCGGCGCTCACCTGGCGGCCGGGCTCATGCGGGTGGACACGCCGATCCGGTTCCAGGCGTTGATGGTGGCGATCAGCGCGATCAGCTGGGCCAGCTCGGTCTCGTCGAACCGCGCGGCGGCCTCCGCGTACACGGCGTCCGGCACGTGCCCCTGGGTCAGCAGGGTGACGGACTCGGTGAGGGCCAGGGCGGCGCGCTCACGGGCGGTGAACCACGGGGTCTCGCGCCAGGCCGGGAGGGAGACCAGGCGGTGGTCCTGCTCGCCGTGCTCGCGGGCGTCGGTGGAGTGCATGTCGATGCAGAAGGCGCAGCCGTTGATCATCGAGGCGTGCACCTTGACCAGCTCGGCGATGACCGGGTCGACGCCCTCCCGGGAGGCCCGGTCCACGGCGACCATCGCCTGGTAGTAGGCGGGGGCGAGCTTGTGCATCAGCAGGCGCTGCTCGGGGGCGGGCACCGGGGCGCCGTCCGTACCGGCCGTCCCGTCCGCGGTCGCGCGCGTGGTCTCGTTCGTCGTCATGGTCGCCAGCCTAGGAGCGGGGTGGCCTGCCGTCCTGGTGCGTTCGGCCACGCGTTCCTTGGGCCACTTCCGGCGTGCGAACGACCGTGCGAGGATCGCCGGCAGGAGATCACCGCCAGGAGGTCTCCGACAGGACGAGGTCAGGGGGCCCGGTCGTGTGCACGGCGTTCGTCAGCATCGAGCCGGAAGCGGCCGTGCCGGTGCTGCTGCTGTCCGTCCGGGACGAGTACCTGGGCCGCGCCTGGCTGCCGCCGGACCACCACTGGCCGGACCGGCCCGACCTGCTCGGCGGACTGGACCTCGCGGCCGGCGGCACCTGGCTGGCCGTCGACCCGGCCCGGCGCACCGCCGCCTGCCTGCTGAACGGCTTCGGCCCGCTCGCCCCCGCCGAGGCCCGGCGCACCCGCGGCCGGCTGCCGCTCACCGCCGTCCGGGAGGGCGGCATCGGCCACCTCGACCTCACCCCGTACGACCCGTTCCACCTCGTCCTGGTCCGGGCCGACGGGGCCCGGGTGTCCAGCTGGAGCGGCGGACGGCTGGAGGAGCGCGAACTGCCGTCCGGCCTGAGCGTGGTGCTCAACGACGGGCTGGAGGGCCGGGCGGCCGACCGGACCACCTCCGAGCGGATCCGCGACCTGATGGCCGCGCGGGCCGCCCACTTCCGGTCCCGCCTCACCGCCGAACCCCGGCCCGAACCGACCGCCGACGGGCCGGCCGCCGCGGCCTGGGGCGGATGGCTGCCGATCGTCGCCGGGGACGGGCTGGCGCCGGACGCGGACGCCGCGCTGATCCAGCGGCGCGACTTCGGCGACGGGCGGATCTGGGGCTCCTCGTCGATCTCGCTGCTCGCGCTCGGGCCGGACCGGCTGCGCTACGACTTCGCGGCCGCGCCGGTGGCCGAGGACGGGCCGGGGTGGCGGCGGGTGGCGACGGGCTGACCCGCGGCTCGCGGCGGGCGGCGGCGGGCGGCGGGCGGCGGGCGGCGCCGGGAAAAGGGCTTGCACCTGACGCTGCGGGAGGCGGCATCGTGGCCCGGGTCGAGCCCGAAGGAGACCGCCGTGACCCGCCCGGACCCCCCGCGCCGCCCCCGCCGCCTGCTCGCCGTCCTGACCGTCGCCCTGCCGCTGGCGGGCATGCCGGCCGCGGTGACCGCCGTCGTCCTGCTCGGCGACGCGGCGCACCGGGCCGTCCCGTCCGCCACCGTCCTGGCCTCCGTGGCGGCGGCGCTGATCGGGCACCTCGCCCCCGGTGTCCCGCAGCCGTACGGTCGGTGAACTTCCGACGGCGGGGCTGCCGAACGTCTACATGCGCGTAGTAGCTTCGCGAGGGCCCCCGACCCGGCCGGCCACCGACCCCCCGAGCGAAGGTGCGCGATGTCGACCCTGACCTACCCGGAAGCGATAGGCGTCGGCCTGCTCCAGGGCGTGACGGAACTCTTCCCGGTCTCCAGCCTCGGCCACAGCATCCTGCTGCCCGCCCTGGTCGGCGGGCGGATCCAGCACGACCTCGACATGACCGCCGAGGGCTCCTCGTACCTCGCCGCCCTGGTCGCCCTGCACCTGGCCACCGCGCTCGCCCTGGTGGTCTACTTCCGCAAGGACTGGGTCCGGGTGGTCGAGGGGCTGTTCGGCTCGATCCGGCACCGCCGGGTGGAGACCCGCAACGAGAGGCTCGCCTGGCTGCTCGTCCTGTCCACCATCCCGGTCGGCGTGGCCGGCCTCGCGCTGGAGAAGGCCCTGCGCAACGCGCTCGGCAAGCCCGTCCCGGCCGCGGTCTTCCTCGCCCTCAACGGGCTCGTGCTGCTCGGCGCCGAGCGGCTCAAGCGCGGCGGCACCGGCCGCCGCCGGGCCGGACACACCGCCGGACACGCCGCCGACGAGCCGGGCCTGGACCCGGCGATCGCCTCCGACCACCGGCTGACCAGGCTCGGCTACGGGCAGGGCGCCTGGATCGGCGCCGCGCAGATCCTCGCGCTGTTCCCGGGCATCAGCCGCTCCGGCGTCACCATGAGCGCCGGCATCCTGCGCGGACTGCACCACGAGGACGCCGCCCGGTTCTCCTTCCTGCTCGCCACCCCGGTCATCCTGGCCGCCTCGGTGCTCAAGGTGCCCGAGCTGTTCAGGCCGGAGAACTCCGGCGTGCTCGGCCCCGTCCTCGCGGGCAGCGTCGCCGCCTTCGTGGCCGGCTACGTCTCGGTGCGGTTCCTCACCCGGTACTTCGAGACCCGCAGCCTGACGCCGTTCGCGCTGTACTGCTTCCTGGCCGGCGTCGGCAGCGCGGTCTACCTGTCGCTCTGAGCCGTCCGGCCACCGCTCTTCGCCGTACGGGCCGCCTCGCCCAGGATCCCGGCGAGGTCGGCCGGCCGGGAGAACATCGGCCAGTGCCCGGTGTCCAGCTCCACCAGCCGCCAGTGGCCGTCCGCGACCAGCCCGGCGACCACCGGCGGCGGCTCCGGCCAGTCCATCAGGCACTTCACGTACACCGCCGGGAGAGCGCTCAACGGGCCCTCCAGGAAGGCCGGTTCGGTCAGCGAGGGGCCCGGGTGCGGGGTCGCCCCCGCGGCGATCCGGGCGATCTGCCCGACCGTCAGCCCCTGCTCGGCGAACTCGGCCGGCGGCAGCGGCGGCCACCAGCCCCCGTGCGCGGCCAGGTCGGCCCGCAGCGCGGCCGGCTCCGGCAGCTGGTCGGCGAAGGACTCCCCCGCCACCGGCACGTTGGCGTCCACCAGGACCAGCCCGGCCAGCCGCCCGCCGATCCGCTCGGCGGCCTGGCCCACCGGGATGCCCGAGTAGCTGTGCCCGACCAGCACCACCTCGCGCAGGTCCAGCCGCTCCACCTCCGCGACGACGTCCGCCACGTGCGCCTGCTGCCCCGCGGGCGCGCCGCGCTTCTCCGCGAGCCCGGAGAGCGTCAGCGGGTACGCCCCGTGCCCGGCCGCGCGCAGCTCCGCCACGACCTCGTCCCACGCCCAGGCGCCGAGCCAGGCGCCCGCCACCAGCACAAAGTTCGCCATGGGCGGCACCGTAGCGCGCGAGTGTGACGGCGGCCCGGAAAGCGACGGGAAACACCACGTGGAGGAACGGTGGGGGCGCCCCGCCCGCGCCCGGGCGCCCCCGGCGGTTCCCGGTCAGCCAGTGGTGAGGCCCAGGGCGGCCAGCCGGGTCGGGTCGGTGAGGATGTCCAGCCCGGTGATCCGGCCCCCGTGCACGGTGAACGACATGACCGACAGCGGACGGCCCCCGGCGAAGGACACCACCCCGGGCGAGCCGTTGACCAGCACCAGCCGGCCGTCGGCGGCGAACCGGGCGAAGGCGATCGCCTGCGAGGCGACGTCCGCCGCACCGCGGCGCAGCACGCTCGGCACCAGCGTGCCGCCGTCCGACCGGGCCACCACGTCCGGGTCGAGCACCGTCAGCAGAGCGTCGAAGTCCCCGCCCCGGGCGGCCCGCAGGAAGGCCTCCACCACCTCGCGCTTGCGGGCGTCGTCGGAGTCCGCCGCCGGGGTCGCGCCCTGGACCCGGCGGCGGGCGCGGCTGGCCAACTGCCGGGTGGAGGCGGAGGTCCGGCCGAGCACCTCGGCGATCCCGTCGAAGGGCACCTCGAACATGTCGTGCAGCACGAAGGCCACCCGCTCCGCCGGGGAGAGCGTCTCCAGGACCACCATCAGCGCGATCCCGACCGAGTCCGCGACCAGCACCTCGTGCACCGGGTCCAGCGCCGACAGCCCGCCGACCACCGGGTCCGGCAGCCGCACCCGGCCCTCCTGCTCGGGCAGCGGATCCTCCCGGCGGGAGGCACGGGAACGCAACTGGTCCAGGCAGACCCGGCCGACCACGGTGGTGAGCCACGCCCCGAGGTTGCGCACCCCGCCCACATCGCTGCGGCCCAGCTTCAGCCAGGCCTCCTGCACGGCGTCCTCGGCCTCGGCGAGCGACCCGAGCATCCGGTAGGCCACCGCCCGCAGCTGGGGGCGCTCCGCCTCGAAACGCCGGGCCAGTTCGGCCGGTTCGGTCGGCTCGGCCGATTCGACTGCTTCAGCCGGCTCGGCCGATTCGGCCGGGAGGTTCTCCTCGCTCACCCTGTCACATCCTCGGGTCGGGATCCGTCGGTCCAGTGACGGACGCTAACCGACCGGGAGGACACGATAACCACCCCCACCCGCCCGACCTGGTGGCGCCGTCACGGCCGGCCGGCCCGCCCACGACCGGCCCTGCGCCGCTTCCCGGCGTCGGACTCGACCGGCTCCGGATCCCAACGGTCCCCGGCGAACCGCTCCAGTGCGGCTTCGAGTTCGAACGGCACGGCACCCGTCTTGTCCAGGTCCCACACCCGGACCCAGCCCTTGGAATCCGTCCGAGACTTGGGACCGACCCAGCCAGCCACCGGCCGCACCGCCAGGCAGTACATCTCCGGCAGGCCAGGCAGGACCGTGCGGAGCCGCTCCATCGACTCCAGCGGGCGGACCCCGACCTCCGCGATCTCCTGCCAACCGATCCGGAGCTTCCGGCCACGGTTGACCTCGATGGTCTCTGCGTCGACCCGCAGCCGCGTCGCCACCAGCCACAGCGACAGCGTCAACAGCAGGGCTACGGCCGCCGTCGGCAGCAACCGGGGAGCCGCCAGTTCCCAGGTACTGTGCCAGTCCGCCCAGTAGTCGTCCCCGACCGCACGCGGCCACACCAGCAACATGAAGGCGATCACCAGCAACGCTGGCACGAACCCGAAGTCCACCAACGCGCGGAGGCTTCCCCGACTGCTCCGCAGTCGGATCTCGGACCGCCCGGCCGAGGAGTGGCCCGACTCACCGGACCACGAACCGTCGAGGCGCTGCTGCAGTCCGGCATGCCGGAACTGGTGGATCCCGCCGACCTTGCGCAGGATCCCCAACCGGTGGGCGTCCTCCAGGAACTCCAGGGTCCGCCAAGGCAGGTTCCCGCACAACGTGAAGACCGCACGGTTGGCAGTCCACCGACCCCACCAGCCGAGCGCAGTCAGCGCCAAGGCGGTACACAGCCAGCCGTCCAGGAAGGCGCCCACCAAGACGCCCACGCCGAACTCGTCGGATCCGGTCCCCAAGACCAGGACCCCCGCAACCGCCGGAGCAACGACCAGGGCCTTCACCAACGCCATCCGCCGCTCCCCCGCCGGCAAGGAGGTCACGGCCGCCATCGCACCGGACTCCACCGGCGTCGCCAGGACGACGCCGGCGAGTACAGGAAGGGCCATCGTCAGCGCGACCGCCGGGGTCGGCCCGCCCCAGGACGCAAGGCCGACCGCCACCACCGCCGGCAGGACCAGCAGGATCTGGGACCACCGCCCGGCCGGCCGCCGCGGCCGGCCGTCGAAGCCATGCAGATGTGCCGCGACGAAGGCCCCGACCACAGCCGTCACCGTCGCGGCCGCCCCGATCGTGCTCATCGCCTCGGCGGCGTGCGCGTGCCCCGTCCAGCCGAGGACCCGGAACAGCGGCGCGAGCACCCAGCGCGCCACCACCGCACCGAGCAGCGCCGTCACAGTCATCACCAGGGCACCCCACACCAAGGGCGCTGTCAACCGGCTCCGCAAGCGCCACCAGGCGAGGTTCCGGGTCCGCTCGCGGTTCAACCGCCGGGCCAGGAAGCGGAGGTGCTTGACCGCCCGGTCCGGGTCCCAGGCGCCCATCGGCCGGGGGATGTGCGGGGACGGGGGATCCGAGGAGAACTTCACCCGGATGAACTCGTCCAGCAGGTGCCCCTCGACAGCCCACCCGGTCCGCAGTCCCGGGCCCGTCAACTCCCCTGGGTCCGACCCATCTTGCTCGTAGACGACACGAGCCAGCCAGAGCATCAGCGGAGAGGAGAAAACCGTGGCGAGGACCCCGTCCGGGTTCCGCCACAGCTCATCCACCACCTGCTGCCAGGCCGGGCGCCGGTCGGGGCGGCAGACCGCGGTGAGGTATGCTCCGGCGGCCCGAACCGACACCGGGCGCGACCGCAGGACGGGCATCGCGTGCAGGAACCGGACGCGACCTGACTCCTTCTCGTACTCCCGCGGCCGGGAGGTCAGAATCAGCGGGTCGCTCTCCCCCCACGCCGTCTCCAGGCCCCGCAGCACCGCGCGCCGGGTCCTCGGCGTGAGCTCGTCCAGCCCGTCCAGGACGGGCACGATCGAGCGGTCCCCCAGCAGCACCTTGACGGTCTGCGGCTCGAGGCCCGGGTCCTCATCGCCGTAGTCCTCGACGATCCGCTGGATGAGCCAGGTCTCGAAGTGCATCGAGGGGTTCCACTCTGACAACAGGAAGAGGACCGGAACGGGCTGCCCGACCTCGCGGACCTCCAGCAGCCCCAGGAGCAGTCGGACGGCCAGCGACGACTTCCCCGCACCTGACGGGCCGGTGAGCACCAGCCGGTACGCCAACGGCCCGCGCAACTCCTCGACCAGCGCAGGCGAGTAGAGCCGCACGGCGTCCCCGGACTCCCCCGGATCCCAGCCGGTCTCCCACTCCACCGCAATGTCCACGCTGTCCCCCAGCCCGCGCAGCCCTGCCTCAGCCGTCCACTGCCTCCCGACCGCACCGGCGAGAGCAGTAAGCTCCGCGGGCTCCGTCAGCGGGAGCACAGCGGGCTGCGGGTGGATAGTGAGGTTCTCAATGCTGTCCGCCTGAACCAGCACACCTTTCACCGTGCCCGAGTTCTCGTTCCGACTGCTGTTCCGCGCCGCATCGTCCACCGGCCCATGATGCCGACACTCCCGGGTCCCAGGCGAGAATGGAGGCCGTGAGCACCTCCCGGACCACCTCCTGGACCACCTTCGGCGGCGACCTGCACCTGGACCTCACCGAGCGCCGGGCCGCCGGCGCCGGACTGCGGGCCGCCCTGGAGGACGCACTGCGCGAGGCCGTCCAGGACGGGCGGCTCACCCCCGGCACCCGGCTGCCGTCCTCCCGGGCGCTCGGCGAGGACCTCGGGATCGCCCGCAACACCGTGGTCGAGGCGTACGGCCAGCTCACCGCCGAGGGCTGGCTCAGCTCCCGGCAGGGCTCCGGCACCACCGTCGCCCGGCGGACGGTCCCGGAACCGGTCCAGGGCCGGCGGCCGGCCCCCCGGGCGGTACGGGCGCGGCAGACCGCCCGGTACGACCTGATGGCCGGACGGCCCGACCTCTCGCTCTTCCCCCGCACCGCTTGGCTGGCCGCCGCCCGCCGCGCCCTCGCCACCGCGCCGCACGAGGCCCTCGACTACGGCAGCCCGCTCGGCCGGATCGAACTGCGGCAGGCGCTCACCCACTATCTGGCCCGGGTCCGCGGCGTGCGCACCGACCCCGACCACCTGCTCGTCTGCACCGGCGTCACCCAGGGCCTCGGCCTGCTCTGCGCCGCCCTGCGGGAACGCGGCGCCCGCACGCTCGCCGTCGAGGAGTACGGGCTGCCGCCGCAGCACGCGGTCGCCCGGGCCGCCGGACTCGCCACCGCCCCGGTGCCGCTGGACGCGGACGGCGCCCTGGTCGACCGGCTCGACCCCCGGGCCGGCGCCGTCCTCCTCACCCCCGCCCACCAGTTCCCCACCGGCGCGGCGCTCTCCGCCGACCGGCGGGCCGAGGCGGTGCGGTGGGCGCGGGAGCAGGACCGGTACGTCATCGAGGACGACTACGACGGCGAGTTCCGCTACGACCGGCAGCCGCTCGGCGCGATGCAGGCGCTGGACCCGGAACGGGTGGTGTACGCCGGGACGGCCGCCAAGAGCCTCGCGCCGGGCCTGCGGCTGGCCTGGCTGGCCCTGCCGGACGCGCTGGTCGAGCCGGTCGCCCGGCTGAAGGCGCTGGCCGACACGATGTCCCCGGTGCTGGACCAGCTGACGCTCGCCGAACTGATCACCTCCGGCACGTACGACCGCCACGTACGGCGCTGCCGGCTGCACTACCGGCGCCGGCGCGACCACCTGGTCGCGGCGCTCGCCGAACACGCCCCGCACGTCCGGGTCACCGGCATCGCGGCCGGCCTGCACGTCGTCATCCGGCTGCCGCCCGGCTCCACCCCCGAACCCGAACTCCTCGCCCGCGCCCAGCAGGCCGGCCTCGCCCTCCACGGCCTCGCCTGGCACCGCACCACCCCGTCCCCCGCCGAGGCCCCGACCGCCCTGGTCATCGGCTACGCCACCTCACCGGACCACGCCTTCCCGGCGGCGGTCCAGGCCCTCTGCGAACTGCTGCGCGGGGCCTGAGCGGGAAGGGGAGAAGGCAGGTGGGCCGGGCCGGTGCGGGAACGGCGGTCCGCCCGCCCCCTCGGGGGTGGGGGCGGGCGGACGGTTCGGGGTGTGAACTACTTGTTCCGGCTGCCGAGTTGGAACAGGAGGATGATGAACCCGGCGAAGAGGTGGCAGCCGACGGTGTAGAGCACCAGGCGGTGGTAGACCCGCTTGTTGGCCCACTTGCCGGCGTCCATGGTCTTCGGGCCGGCCGGAGTGTCGGCACCGGCGGCCGGGTTCTCGGCGTCGGCGGCCGGGGTGACGGTGGTGGTGGGATCGGCCATGGTGATCTCCTCCGGGGTGTTCTGACGGCAGGTCAGTGAACGGCGGCGGGGCCGCCGCCGAGGCAGAGTTCGCCGCCGGGGCTCTGCAGCAGGGTGTGGACGAAGAGCAGTTCGACGCCGCTGTCCGACTCTGCGGCGATGCAGTGCGGGGTGAGCGAGTCGTAGTGGGCGGAGTCGCCCACCGCGAGGTGGTGGACGCGGTCGCCGAGGGTGACGCGGAGCGCGCCCTTCAGGACGTACAGCCACTCCTCGCCCGGGTGGACCCGGACCACCGTGTCCTGCACGCCCGGCGGGACGTGCACCCGCAGGGCCTGCATCGCGCGGCCGGGGGCGCCGGCCCGCCGGTAGCCCCAGCCACCGGCCCGGCCGGGTTCGATGGCGCCGCCGCGGACGATCGGGTCCGGCTCGGCGAGGGTCTCGCCGAGCAGGCCGGAGACCGAGGTCCCGTACGCGCGGGCGAGGCCGAGCAGGACGGGCAGCGAGGGCTGCCGGCGGCCGGTTTCCAGTCGGGACAGATAGGCTGGGGAGAGCCCGACCCGCCCGGCGGCCACCTCCAGCGTGAGACGGCTGCTGAGCCGGTGCTCACGGAGACGGGCGGCGAGGCCGGCGACCTCCTGGTCGTCGAGCTGTTCGCCTGCTGCGGCGGCGCCGGTGGAGCTGCTGGTCATGTGTCCAGTGGACACCCGCCGTGCCGCACGGGCAAGAATTTTGCCTCAGAGGCAAGACCTCTCCGACAGGCGCCCCGACCGGCCCCCGCTCACGGCCGCGGAATGTTCCGCAGGTTGCTCCGGGCCAGGTCGACCATGCGTCCGACGCCGCCCGAGAGCACCGTCCTGCCCGCCGCCAGCGCGAAGCCCTTCAGCTGGGCGGCGGTGATGTGCGGCGGGATGGAGAGCGCGTTGGGGTCGGTGACCACGTCCACGAGGGCCGGGCCCGGCCGCTCCAGCGCCTCGACCAGCACCTCCCGGACCCGGGCCGGCTCGGTCACCCGCTTGGCCTGGATGCCCATCGCCCGGGCGATCCCGGCGTAGTCCACGTCCCCGTTGTCGATCTCGAACTCCGGGTAGCCGGAGACCAGCATCTCCAGCTTGATCATGCCGAGCGCGCCGTTGTTGAAGACCACCGTCTTCACCGGCAGCCGGTGCTTGGCCACCGTGAGCAGCTCGCCGAGCAGCATGCCGATCCCGCCGTCGCCGGCCATCGCGACCACCTGCCGCCCGGGGCAGGCGAGTTGGGCGCCGATCGCGTGCGGGAGGGCGTTGGCCATCGAGCCGTGCAGGAAGGAGCCGATCACCCGGCGGCGGCCGTTGGGCTGGAGGTAGCGGGCGGCCCAGACGTTGTTCATGCCGGTGTCCACGGTGAACACGGCGTCCTCGGCGGCCACCTCGTCGAGCACCGAGGCGACGTACTCGGGGTGGATCGGCAGGTGCTTCTCGATGTCCCGGGTGTACGCGCCGATCACGTCCTCCAGCGACCGGCAGTGCTTGCGCAGCATCCCGTCCAGGAAGGCGCGGTCGCGCTTGGCGTCGAGCAGCGGCAGCACGGCCCGCAGGGTGGCGGCCACGTCGCCGTGGACGGCGAGTTCGAGGGCGGTGCGGCGGCCGAGCCGGGTGGCGTCGTGGTCGACCTGGACGGTGTGCGCCTGCGGCAGGAAGGAGTCGTACGGGAAGTCGGTGCCGAGCAGCACCACCAGGTCGGCGGAGTGCAGCGCCTCGTGGCAGGCCCCGTAGCCGAGCAGGCCGCTCATGCCCACGTCGTACGGGTTGTCGAACTGGATCCACTCCTTGCCGCGCAGGGAGTGGCCGATCGGCGCGTTCAGGGCCTGCGCGGCGGCCATCACCTCGGCGTGCGCCCCGCGCACCCCGGCGCCGCAGAACAGCACCACCTTGCGGGCGGCGTTGAGCAGCCGGGCCAGTTCCTGCACCTGGGACCAGGGCGGGGCGGCGACGGCCTGCTCGGTGAGGAAGTGGCTGGTGCCGGTGGGGGCGGCGGCGGAGAGCGCGGCGACGTCCCCGGGGAAGGCGAGCACCGAGACGCCGTGCGAGCCGAGCGCGTGCTGGACGGCGACCCGCAGCAGGCGGGGCAGCTGGGCGGGGGTCGAGAGCATCTCGCACCAGGTGCTGCAGTCGGTGAACACCCGCTCGGGGTGGGTCTCCTGGAAGAAGCCGGTGCCGATCTGCCCGGACGGGATGTGCGAGGCGAGCGCGAGCACGGGCAGGCCGCTGCGCTGGGCGTCGTACAGCCCCTGGACGAGGTGGGTGTTGCCGGGGCCGCAGGAGCCGGCGCAGACCGCGAGCCGGCCGGAGAGTTCGGCCTCGGCGGCGGCCGCGAAGGCGCCGGCCTCCTCGTTGCGCACGTGCACCCAGCTGATGCCGTCGGCCCGCCGGATGGCGTCCACGACGGGGTTGAGGCTGTCCCCGACCACGCCGTAGACCCGCTCCACCCCGGCCTGCCGGAGCACCTCCACCATCTGTTCGGCCACGCTCGGCACGGCGGCGACTCCTTCGCTGGGGCGGCTCCACGGGACACCAGCACTCTCCGGGGCGGCCGGGGGCGGCGCAGCCGGGGCGGGGCGAACGGGTGAGGGGTGCGGGCTGCTACTCGGCCGCCAGGTGGTCCTGCTGGCCGAGCTTGCCCGCCGCGAGGCCGGCCTGGGGCTTGCGGCGGCCGGGTTCGCGGCCCGGGGGCTGGGCGACCCGCTCCTGGGCGGGCGGGGCGGTGGTCGGCAGGGTGACCGGGGCGCCGGACTTGACCTGCACCGCCTCGCCGTCGTGCCGGACGTGGAGGACCTCGCCGCGGCGCAACGTGTACGTCGTCCGCTCGTGGGTGATCTCCACGCCGAGCAGGTGCCCGCGCACCAGCAGCGAGAAGCTCAGCCGCATCAGCCCGGACGGCAGCCGGGGCCGGAACGAGAGCGCCTCGCCGTGGTCGCGCAGCCCGCCGAAGCCGGCCACCAGGGCGATGCAGGCCCCGGCGAGCGAGGCCATGTGCAGGCCGTCGCGGGTGTTGCCGCCGAGGTCGTGCAGGTCCATCAGCGCGGCCTCGGCCGTGTAGTCGTAGGCGAGGTCGAGCTGGCCGACCTCGGCGGCGATCACCGCCTGGGTGCAGGCGGAGAGCGAGGAGTCCCGGACGGTCAGCCGCTCGTAGTAGGCGAAGTTGCGGGCCTTCTGCTCGTCGGTGAAGGCGTCGCCGCGGACCTGCATGGCGAGCACCAGGTCGGCCTGCTTGACCACCTGCTTCCGGTACAGGTCGAAGTACGGGTAGTGCAGCAGCAGCGGGTAGTTCTCCGGCGGGGTGTGCTCGAAGTCCCAGACCTGGTGGTGGGTGAAGCCGTCGGCCTGCGGGTGGACGCCGAGGTCCTCGTCGTACGGGATGTACATCGCGGCGGCCGCGTCGCGCCAGGCGGCGGTCTCCTCGGTGTCCACGCCGAGCAGCGCGGCCTCGTGCGGGTTGCGGACGGCGGCCTCGGCGGCGGCGCGCAGGTTGGTCTGCGCCATCAGGTTGGTGAAGACGTTGTTGTCCGCGACGGCGCTGTACTCGTCGGGGCCGGTGACGCCCTCGATGCGGAACCTCCCGGCCACGTCGTGGTGGCCGAGCGAGCGCCACATCCGGGCGGTCTCGACGAGCAGTTCGAGCCCGTACTCGCGCTCGAACTCCGCGTCGCCGGTGGCCCGGACGTAGCGGGCGACGGCGGCGGCGATGTCGGCGCCGATGTGGAAGGCAGCGGTGCCGGCCGGCCAGTACCCGGAGCACTCCTCGCCGCGGATCGTCCGCCACGGGAACACCGCGCCGGACAGGCCGAGTTGGACCGCCCGCTCGCGGGCCAGCGGCAGGGTGGTGTACCGCCAGCGCAGGGCCTGGTTGACGGCGGCGGGCAGGCAGTAGGTGAGCACCGGCAGGACGAAGGTCTCGGTGTCCCAGAAGCTGTGCCCGTCGTAGCCGGGCCCGGTCAGCCCCTTGGCGGGGATGGCCCGCTCCTCGCTGCGGGCGCCGGCCTGCAGGACGTGGAAGACGGCGAACCGGACGGCCTGCTGGAGTTCGACGTCGCCCTCGATCTCGATGTCGCTGGTCTCCCAGAACTCCTGGAGGAATTCGGCCTGTTCGGCGATCAGCCCGTCCCAGCCGGTGTACCGGGCGGCGGTCAGCGCGGCCTCCACCTGGTCCCGGACGGCGGGCAGCGAGCGGGTGCCGGACCAGCCGTAGGCCATGAACTTGGTCAGCCGCAGCCGCTGTCCGGCCTTGAGCACGGTGGTGACGCTGATCCGGCACTGGTCGGCGTCGGCCTCGGCGACGGTGTCGGACTTCTCCGGCCCCTCGATGATGTGGTCCATCCCGGCCGCGACCCGGATGCCGCTGTACCGGGTGCGGTGCACCAGGATGGCCTTGGTCCCGCTGGCGTGGTGCGCCTCGGGCTGCAGCGGCGCCTCCAGCACGGCGGCGGCCCGCGGATCGCCCTCGGGGCCGCCGGGCAGCTGCTCGTTGGCGACCAGCTCGGACTGGAGCACGATCCGCACCGGGCCGTCCACCGCCTCGACGCTGTACTCGACGGCGGCGACGGCGCGCTGGGTGAGCGAGACCAGTCGGGAGGAGCGCACCCTGATCGTCCGCCCGGCCGGGGAGGTCCACTCCGCCTCGCGGTGCAGCAGGCCCTCGCGGACGTCCAACCAGCGCTTGTGGCTGACGAGTTCGCCGTAGCGCAGGTCGAAGGGCTCGTCGTCCACCAGCAGCCGGATGATCTTGCCGTTGGTCACGTTGATGACGCTCTGGCTGGACTCCGGGTAGCCGTAGCCGCCCTCGCCGTACGGCAGCGGGCGCAGTTCGAAGACGCCGTTGAGGTAGGTGCCGGGCAGGCCGTGCGGCTCGCCCTCGTCCAGGTTGGCGCGCAGGCCGATGTGGCCGTTGGAGAGCGCGAAGACCGACTCGGCGCGGGCCATCGAGGCCAGGTCCAGGCCCTGTTCGGTGATCTGCCAGGGGTCGATCGCGAAGTTCTTGTCCCCGGGAGTCATGCCTCCTCCCCCAGGAGCTCGGAGAGGTCCTGGACGACCACGGTGGCGCCGTCCCGGCGCAGTTCGGCGGCCTGGCCGGTGCGGTCCACCCCGACCACCGCGCCGAAGCCGCCGGCCCGGCCGGAGGCGACCCCGGCGAGCGCGTCCTCGAAGACCGCGGCGTGGGCGGGTTCGACGCCGAGGGCGCGGGCGGCGTACAGGTAGGTGTCGGGGGCCGGCTTGCCGGGCAGTCCCTCGGCCTTGGCGGTGTTGCCGTCCACGATCACCTCGAACAGTTCCTCGATGCCGGCCGCCCGCAGCACGTCCCGGCAGTTGGCGCTGGAGGAGACCACGGCGCTGGGCAGCCCGGCCGCGCGCAGCCGGTGCACGTAGTCGACCGAGCCCTGGTACGCCTGGACGCCCTGCTCCCGGATCAGCCGCAGCACGGTGTCGTTCTTGGCCCGGCTGATCCCTTGCACCGTGGGGGAGTTGGGCGGATCGTCCGGGGTGCCCTCGGGCAGGTCGACGCCCCGGCTGCGCAGGAACGCGCGGGTGCCGTCCAGGCGCGGGCGGCCGTCCACGTAGGTGTCGTAGTCGGTGACGGCGTCGAAGGGGACGAACTGGCCGCCGGTGCGGGCGGCTTCGGCGCGCAGGAAGGCGTCGAAGGTGTCCTTCCAGGCCGCGGCGTGCACCTTCGCGGTCTGGGTGAGCACCCCGTCGAGGTCGAAGAGGAAAGCACGGATGTCGTCCGGTAGCCCCAGCATGGGTGCAGTCTTACCCGGGAACGGGGGGAAGCCGCCCATTTCCCGGCGGCGCGTCGCGGGAAGGGCGGCTTCCGGTTGCCGGGCGGGGCCGGACCGGGCGGCGTCACGGCGCCGGGGCGGCGTTACGGCGAGTCGGGCATCTGCGCCTCGGGCGCCTCGATGACCGCGAAGACCGCGCCCTGCGGGTCCTGGACCACCGCCATCCGGCCGGACTGCATGTCGAAGGCCGGCTGGATCACCGAGCCGCCCGCCTTGACCAGGGCGTCCACCGTGGAGTCGGCGCCGTCCACCGAGAAGTAGGTCATCCAGTGCGAGGGCGTGCCGGCCGCCAGGTAGCCGGGGATCGCCTGCATGCCGCCCACCGTGCGGTCGGCGACGTTGAGCGAGAAGTAGCCGTCCATGCCCTGGATGGTGGCCGGGCGCAGCCCGAGGGCCGGCTGGTAGAAGCGGCCGGCCGCGCCGGTGTCGGCGGTGTTGAGCTCGTTCCAGACCAGTGCGCCGGGCTCGTTGACCACGCCCGCGCCGATGAAGTCCATCGCCTGCCAGACCCCGAACACCGCGCCGGTCGGGTCGGCGGCGACCAGCATCCGGCCGATCGTGCCGACGTCCATCGGGTCGTACAGGACCGTGCCGCCGGCCTCGGTGATGGACGCCCGGGCCGCGTCGGCGTCGTCCGAGGCGAGGTAGGTGGTCCAGGCGACGGGCGGCGTCGGCTGCCCCTCGGGCGCCGCCTGCGCCATGATCCCGGCGACCGGCCGGCCGTTGAGCATGCACACGGCGTAGCCGCCGAACTCGGCCGGGCCGACCTCGCCCTGCCAGCCGAACAGGTCGCGGTAGAAGTCGAGCGCGGCCTGCTGGTCGCTCGCCATCAGGTCGACCCAGCACGGGGTGCCGGGCTTGTACGGATCGGTGACTACGGGCATTGCTGGGCCTCCCGGAGGCGGTGGTGGCCGGCTGTGGTGGTCGGGACGGTCGGAGCGGTCGGGCCCTCGTCCCGGCCTGGCCTGGTGGGGGTACGGCCCGGCCGGGACGACGGCGGTACACCGCCACCTTCGGTCCGCCGCCGCGATCCCGCCACCGGACGGCGCCCTGGCGGGCGACCGGCGGCCGGACCGTCACGGGGCTCGGGCGGGGTGCTCACGGGCTGTTCACCGGGGCTGTTCACCGAACTCTTCCCCGGGCTGCTCACGGGGCGTCGTGGTGGTGCCCGGTGACGAAGTACGGCTGCACCTTGCCGCTCTGCGCGTAGTCCTTGAGCCGGACCAGCAGTTCGGCCCAGGTGCCGGCCACCGCCGGGACGCCGTCCTCGCTGCCCGGCTGCCAGCCGCCGTGCCGGAACAGCAGCCGGGTGCGCCCGGGCGCGGCGGGCCGGCCGGGCTCGGAGGCGGTGGGCTCGTCGGGGGCGACGGGCTGGTCGGACAGCTCCCAGCTGATCCAGGTGCCGGCCCAGTGCGGCGGGAAGGACCCGGCGTTGGTCCACACCACCCGGTCCCGGTCGGCCCGCTCCACCCGCAGCCGGAACGGCTCGGGGACGTCGGGGAAGTCGAACAGCAGGACGTCGCCGTCCCGGTCCACGCCGGTGGTCCACCAGGCGGTCAGCCCGTCGTGCGTGGTGAGTGCGGCGAGCACCACGTCCCGGGGCGCGGCGATGTCGAGCTGGAGGGCGATCTCGGGCATGGGTCCGCCTTTCGGTGGCCGCCGGACTCCCTTACGCCCACCATGGCACGACCCCCGGGCCCGCGCGCCCCGGAGGGCGCCGGCCCGGGGGTCGTCCCCGTCGTTCCGGTGGGTGCGGTCGTTCCGGTGCGGTCAGCCGCCGCTGCCGTAACTGGTGTTCGCGCAGATGTCGTCGTCCGCCGAGCGGGCGTCGTTGGTGATGGTGGTCGGCAGCGGCTGCGGGGGCGCCGGGACGCCCGGGGTGGCGGCCGTCGCGCCGCCGCCGGCGGGGGCACCGGTCGACATCCCCATCGCGGCCGCGAAGTCCTGGCCGGTGATCACCGAGATGCCCCGGGCGGTGCTGGACTCCAGGCTGGCGCCGGGGAACAGCGCGGCGACCTTCTCGGCGTTCGCCTTCTGCCCGGAGCCGTACTCGATCGTGGTGGTCTTGTACTTGGTGCTCGCCGCCTGGCCCGCCGTGCTGGCGGTGAACTTGGCGCCCTTCAGCAGTTCGGTCGCCTTGCCGGCCAGGCCGTTGGTCATCGTCCCGTTGTAGACCGCCACCCTGATCGCCGAGTTGGACGTGTCCGCGGCCGGGGCGGCCGGGGTGGTGGGCGCGGCGGGCTGCTGCGGAGCCGGGCCGGTGCCGTCCGCCGGGGCGTCCGGCTGCTGGCCGGTGGCGTTCTGGCCGTCGATGGTCTGGTCGGCCTTGAGGGTCTCCCAGAGCTTGTTGGCGTCCGGCTGGACCAGGTCGAGGTCCTTGTCCTGGGTGCGGAAGCGCCAGGGTGCCGTCACGAACTTCAGGTCGTGCATGTCGATGTTCTTCAGCGACAGGCCGAAGGAGGCAAGCTTGTCGGCCGAGTCCAGGCCCGGGTCGACGACCAGCGACTTGGTCGCGGCGTCGGCCAGCGGCAGGAGGGTGGTGGGGTTCATCCCCTCCTTCTTGATCTTGGTGGCGAGCGAGCCGAGGAAGGCCTGCTGGCGCTTCATCCGGCCGATGTCCGAGCCGTCGCCGATGCCGTGCCGCAGCCGGACGTAGTCGAGCGCCTGCTGGCCCTCGACGGTCTGCTTGCCCTGCGGGAGGACGAGGTCGCCCTTCCTCTTCAGGTTGGGGTTGATGTCCCCCTCGTAGATCGGCTTCGGCAGGCAGATGTCCACGCCGTTCACGGCCTTGGTCATCGCGGCGAAGCCGTTGAAGTCGACGACCAGGGTGTGGTCGACGCGGATTCCGGTGAGCTTCTCCACCGTGTTCTGGGTGCAGGCCGGGTTGCCGTCGTCGCTGCCGCCCATCGAGAACGCGGCGTTGAACAGGTCGGTGTTGCCGCCCTTGGTCCACTTGCCGTTGGGCAGCTTGCAGGACGGCAGCTCGACCTTGGCGTTGCGCGGTATCGAGATGCCGACGGCGTGCTTGTGGTCGGCGTAGACGTGCAGCAGGATCGTGGTGTCCGAGCGGGCGCCGCCGTCGTCGGCGCCGCCGCCGAGGTCGGAGTTGTTCTTGCCGCGGCTGTCCGAGCCGATCAGCAGCACGTTGACCGGCCTGTTGCCGTCCGCGTCGGCCTTCGCCTCCGGGGGGCGGTTGCGGGCTATGGCGTCGGCGTCGAAGGACTTGATGTTGGCGTTCAGCTTGAGGTAGATCGCGCCGCCGACACCGGCGATGACCACCAGCACGCCCGCCGTCGACCAGGCGACGATCTTCTTCACGTTCTTCTTGGGCTTGGCGCTCTTGCGCGCCGCGGCCCGGCCGCCGCCCGCGGCGGCCGCGGCACCCGCGGTGGCCGAACCGCCACCCTTGCCCTGCGCGGCACGGCGGGCCTCCGCCCGGCCACCGCTGCGCGGACCGGGCACTGGGCTCTCCGCACCTTCCGTCGTGGGCATGTCCTCGCCCCGAGCCGGGCTCTCGCCCCTCCGACCTGACATGCGCGTACCTTTCACCGACGGAAGCGACGCCCCTGACGATCCGGCGCACCGCACACAGAGAGACGGCCCGAACCGTTCCCAGGTTGCACATACGACCGTCACCACTAACCGACGATCGTGGCTTCCGATCATATTTAGGCCCGACACGATCACCGACCCTCGGCCCTCGGACAACCCCGCCGACCGACGGGCAACACCACCGCAGAACAGTCGAAAACGCCCGATTCCGACGTGACCCATGCCACTCCACCGGTCCGCGTCCACACCGAATTCCAGCCACCGGCACGGCAGGTGGGGGCGCCACGCGATCGGCACCGGCCGCGGGGCGCGCACCGGCCGCGGACGGCAGCGGATCGGCCCACCCCAGGCGTAGGCACCCCAACGCCCTCACACGCACCGGAGTTGGGCACGCGGGGCAGGCCCGGGCGGCTTCCGCCAGGACCGGCCGCGGCCCGTGACGGTGCGCGGCTCCGGGCGGCGGAACGCCCGCGCCCGGGAACGACGGAGGCCGGATCGGAGAACATCCCGATCCGGCCTCGGTGCGGTGGGGCGCCAGGGGCTCGAACCCTGAACCTACGGATTAAAAGTCCGCAGCTCTGCCAATTGAGCTAGCGCCCCGCGGCCCTGGAACACCCGGGGTTCCGGGTGGGAGGACCACGGCGATCCTACCCGGTGGGGCCCAGGGCTCCGCCAGTGGATTGCGCGGGCGTGCCGGGGTTGTGGAGCGGGTCTTGAGGCGGTGTGTAGTGGGCGGCGCGGACCCGGCGGAGCCAGGCCTCGACGGGGCGCGGGTCGGGCGCGGCGGGCAGCACGCCGGGGCCGGCGAGGCGGTCGGCGGCGGCGGCCAGCAGGCCCTCCGCGAGGGTGGGGCGGTCGGCGATGCGTTCGCCCAGTTCGCGGATGCGTTCGGGGTCGGGCAGCCGGATCAGGTTGCGGCCGGTCTCGTGCAGGCGGACGGCCTGCTCGACCAGCCGGACCAGGTGCCGGGCGTGCTTGGCGGCCCGGCGGCGGGTGGCCGGATCGGTGGTGTCGCGGGTCAGCAGCTTGCGGAACTGCTGGTCGGCGTAGCCGAGGTAGGCCTTCCGTACGGCCGGTGCGCTGAGGAAGGCCGTGCGCAGGCCGACCAGTTCGTCGCCGAGCGGGGTGCGGACCTCGTAGAGCCCGTCCGGCAGCCAGACCAGCTCGGAGGCGGTCGGGTTGCAGCCCAGCGCCAGCCGGCACCACTTGGCGGCCTCGTGCAGGGTGAGGTCCGGCGCGGTGGTCACCTGGGACTCGGCCGGGCGGTGCAGGCCGTGCAACTCCTCGGTGGGGGTGGCGAACAGGCCCAGCCGGTCGAGGTCGGAGCCGGCGTGGGCGAAGCCGTACGCGGTGGAGCCGACGATGCCGGAGAGCAGCACCGTGCCGGGGACGGACGGAGGGACGGGAGCAGCGGGAACGGCGGACATCGGCGGACTCCTCTCGTACGGACGGGCGGGCACCGCATCCTCGTCCGGGCATCCTCGCCGGAGCGGGCCGCGCCGGGCGAGCGAATTCCGCTCCGGCGCCGGCCCGGCCGCCGATACCGGGCCCCGAGGATCGCGGCCCCGCGGGCGGCCGCGGCGGGTGTCCCCGGCCGGGCCGCCGGGTAGCGTACGGGCCATGTCGACCACCCCGACCGATGAGGTCCTGATCGTCACCGGCGCGAGTCGCGGCATCGGTGCCGCCACCGCCCTGCTGGCCGCCCGCCGCGGCTACCGGGTCTGCGTCAACTACCGTACGGACGAGGCCAACGCGGCCGCCGTCGTGGAGAAGATCCGGGCCGACGGCGGCACCGCCCTCGCGGTCCGCGCCGATGTCAGCCGCACCGCCGAGGTCGAGCGGCTGTTCACCACCGTGGACGCCGAACTCGGCCCGCTCACCGGGCTGGTGAACAACGCCGGCACGCTGGAGAAGCAGTGCCGGCTGGAGGAGATCGACGAGGACCGGCTGAACCGGATCTGGGCCGCCAACATCACCGGCCCGTTCCTCTGCGCGGCCCAGGCCGTCCGCCGGATGTCCACCCGGTACGGCGGACGCGGCGGCGCCATCGTCAACGTCGGCTCGGCGGCCTCCCGGATCGGCTCGCCGAACGAGTACGTCGACTACGCGGCCGCCAAGGGCGCGGTGGACTCGATGACCCGCGGCCTGGCCCTGGAGGTCGCCGCCGAGGGCATCCGGGTCAACACGGTGCGGCCGGGGCTGATCCACACCGGCATCCACGCGCTCGGCGGCGAGCCCGGCCGGGTCGACCGGGTCGCGCCCAACCTGCCGATGCGCCGCGGCGGGCAGCCGGAGGAGGTCGCCGAGGCGGTCCTCTTCCTGCTCTCCCCGGCGGCCTCGTACACCACGGGGGCGTTCCTGGAGGTCTCGGGCGGGCGCTGAACAGCCCGGTTCCGTACCGGAGGGGGCCGGTTTCGGCCAGCGTCGTCCCGCCACCGAGCGGCCCCCTCCGGTTTCCTTCCGCCCGTTCGCCCCCGCCCGTACGGTGGTGGCCATGACCGACGCCTTCATCGACATCCCCGGTGTGCGCAACTTCCGTGACGCGGGCGGGATCGGCGCCCTCCGCCGGGGCGTGCTGTACCGCTCCGGGTCCTTCCACACCCTCACCGAGGAGGGCGCCCGGCGGCTCAAGGCGCTCGGCCTGCGGACGGTGTTCGACCTGCGCAGCGCGTTCGAGCTGCGGACCTGGCCGGACCAGCGGCACGGCCTCGACCACGAGTCCCTCAACCTGCCGACCCTGCCCGCCGACCGCAAGGACGTCGACCGGCCCTGGCCCGAGGACCAGGCGGCCCTCTACCCCTTCATGGCCGAGACGGCCGGCCCCTCGCTGGCCGCCGTGGTCCGCCGCCTCGCCGCGCCGGACTCACTGGCCGCCGTCGTCCACTGCGCCGTCGGCAAGGACCGCACCGGCCTCACCATCGCCGTCCTCCAGTCCCTGCTGGGCGCCTCCGAGGCCGAGATCACCACCGACTTCCTGCGCTCCAACGTCGGCCTCGGCCTCGACAAGGGCCCCACCCCGTACGTCGACGAGACCGGCACCGAGCGGATCTCCCGCCCGGTCGACGCCGGGCACCTCGCCTCCTCGCTGGCCTGGATCCACGACCACCACGGCAGCGTCCCCGACTACCTCCGCCACCACGGCACGACGGACGCCGAACTCGACGCCGTCCGCGCCAAGCTCTCGGACTGACCGGCCGTCAGCCCTCCCGGCGCTCGAAGCGCCACCACTGCGCCGGGGCGTCGGCGTCCTCCCGCTGGTGGACGTCGGCCTCCGGGGTGTCGCCCGCCGTCAGGGGCTTGCCGCTGATGAAGCTGGTCACCGTGTAGGTGCCCGGGGCGTCGACGTGGGCCTCCAGCAGCCACTCCTGGGCGCCGAAGGCGTTGGCCGACCACTGCTGGATCCGGACGCCGTCCTCCGTCGAGGCGCCGGCGACGTCCAGGCGCTTCCCGCTGCCGACGTTCTCGATGTGGAACAGCGCGCCGCCCGGGTGGACGGCGGTGAGCCGCCAGAGCCGGGCGTCGCTTCCGTCGTCCGCGCCGAGGACGATCCGGGCGCCGCTGCGCCGGGAGCCGTCGGCGACCCGCAGCAGCAGGCCGCTGCCGACGTTGCGGACGAGGTAGCTGCCGTCGGTGATCGCGGAGTCTGTCACGACCGCAGTCTGCCACCGGGCACCGACAGGCCGTCCCGCACCGCCGTACGGGCCACCGTGCGGGCCACCGTGCGGGCCACCGGCCGAGGGCTCCGAGCCGGGGGCGCGGAGGAGTTTCCGCCGGACCGTCCCCGCCCCCTATGCTGCGGCGAATGTCCACCGAGCAGATACCGTCGCACCGTCAACAGCCCACCTTCTCCGAAGCCGTGGCCGCCCTGGAGGCCGTGCTCGCGGCCGGGGACGACGAGCGGTTCGGGCCCGCCCTCGGCCTGGTCGGCGGGCTGTTCGGCGCGGCCGACCCGGCCGAGCGGGTGGCGGCCGGCCCCCGGCTGGCCGCGCTGCTGCCGGACGCCCCGCCCTTCCCCCGCGCGCACCTGGCCATGGTGGTGGGCGCCTGCGTGGAGCACGGCGCCGACCCGGTCGCTTGCTCCGGCCCGGTGCTGGCCGGTCTGCGCGGGGCGCTGACCGGCGCGCAGCTGCTGGTCCGGCGCTGGCTCTCCACCGGCGGCGGCCCGCTGCCCAGCGCGGAGGAGGACGATCCGGCCGAGGCGCACGAGCGGATCGCCGACCCGGCGCACCTGGACGAGTGGCACGCGCACCTGGCCGTGGTCGCCTGGTGGACGCTGCACCTGTGGCAGCAGGCGGCCTGGGCGGTGTACGCGCACGCGGAGGTCCGGGCCGAGGCCCGCGCCTCGGGCGTGACCGAGGTGCTCCTGGAGCTGTTCGACCGCTACCAGGGCGAGCAGCACGACTTCAAGGGCCTGGTCCACCTGGCGCTGATGCTGGACGACGAGCCGCTGCTGGTGCTCGACCGCCCCACCGGCACCGGCTACCTGCTGCGGATGAGCGGCCTGAGCGACACCTTCCAGCTGCACACCCTGCTCGCCGACGTGCTGATCGGCGGCGGCCACCTGCCCGGCACCCCGCAGGAGCGGGAGGTGGTGGCGCTGGCCCGGACGGCGTTCCTGGACGGCCGCCGGGTGATCGCCACCGGTGCCTTCAACCTGGTCGCGCCGGACGGCTCCTGGATCTGGAACGAGGGGACGCCGGGCGATATCCCGGTGGTGGACGGCGTGCGCACCCTGGTGCTGGAGCCGCTGCCGTACGAGCGCAGCTGGTCGGCCGGGCGGTTCATCCAGGAGGTTCCGGGCGACCTGCGGCTGGAGCGGGTGCTCGACCCGGCGGAGGCCGCCCGCCGGCTGGCCGCCACGGTGCCGGGGCAGACGCCCGCCGAGGCGTTCCGGTAGACCGGGCGCTCCGGGTCCAGGCGTTCCGGGAGGCCCCGACGGCCCCGCCCGTTCACCGGGTTAGGGTCGGAAGCCGACACAGCCCCCTACGAGTGGAGTCGACGATGGCGAAGGTCCCGAACGTGATCGCGGCCGCCGCGCCCGCCGCGCTGACCGCGGCGAGCGGTCTGGTCGGCGGTTACGGCGTCGCCCGCTGGAGCGGCCGGCGCGAACTGGGCGGCGCGGTGCTGGCGGTGGCCGGCGCCGGGGCGGCCGCGCAGTGGCGCCGGAGCTCGGGCACGGGCACCGCGGCGGCGCTGACCGGCCTGTACGTGGCGGCCTTCGGCGGCTCGCACCCGCTGGCGAAGAAGATCGGCGCCTGGCCGTCCGTGTTCGCGGTGACCGGCGTGGTCGCGGCGGCCTCCACGGCCGCGACGGCGCTCTCCGCCCGCAAGCGCTAGCCGGCCCTCACCGGACCGCGCGCTCCGCACCGAACCGGGCCTCGAAGGCGGCCCGGTTCGCCGAGACCGGCGCGCGGTCCCAGACCGCGAACACCACCCGGTCGAAGGCCGCCCCGTACCGGGCCAGCGCCCCCTCGAAGGCCTCGGCGACCTGCGCCGGGTCGTTGCCGAACACCCCGCAGCCCCAGGCGCCGAGCACCAGCGTGCGCAGCTCGTGCCGGGCGGCCGCGGCGAGCACCCGCACGGCCCGCTCGGCGAGCACGCCGCGGACGTCGGTACCGGGTGAACGCCGTTCCAGCTGACCGGCGTTGGGCGCGGGCGAGGTCAGGAAGGAGACCGGGTACGGCCGCGCCAGCAGCTCGCCGCGCCCGTCCCGGATCACCGGCACCGCCGGCGAGACGATCACCCGGTGGCTGTACCGGAGGTCGGTGGAGGCCCGGTGCGCCTCGTAGTAGTCCGGTGCCTCCAGCAGGCAGCTGTACAGCAGCGCGCTGCGGCACAGGTCCTCCTCCTGGGCGCGGGCGCCGCGCAGGTAGCCGCCGCCGGGGTTGCGCGCGGAGGCGAAGTTCAGCACCCCGACCGGCCCCGCCCCGGCGTCGACCAGCCGGCGGGCGGCCTGGACGCTCCCCTCGGCCGTGACCTCGATCCGCCCGGCCGCCGGCCCCGGCCCGCGGCCGCCCTCCGCCAGCAGCGCGTCCAGCCGCTCCGGCGCGTACGACACCGTGCCGGCCTTCGCCGCCGCCAACTCCTCCCCCACCCGCACGAGTTCGCCCCCGGCCGTCCGGTAGCTCCCGCGCTCGGCGATCTCCTCGTTCACCCGTGCCACGTCGTGCAGTCTGCTGCTCATGGCCGCGACGCTACGGGACTACCGCGCCCGTGCGCCACAGGTTATTCTCACTTCCAGAACAACACCCCGGGGGGGATGGCGGGGTGTCCGCGTGGGGGAAACGCGAAGGGCCCGCTCCGGGGAGGAGCGGGCCCTTCGTGCGTTTCACGCGGTCGGCCCGGCCGTGTGGTCGGCCCGGCCGCACGTTCAGCCCGGCCGGCGGTCGGTCACCGCCGGTGCGGCGTCAGTTCTTCCAGCGCGGCTTGCGGTCGTCGCCGCCACCGAAGCCACCCGAACGGCCACCACGGTCGTCACGGTCACGGCCACCGCCGAAGCCGCCACGGTCACGGTTGAAGCCACCGCGGTCGGACTGCGGACGGCCACCGGAGCGGTGGTCGTCGCGGCGCGAGAACGGACGGCTGCTGCTGCCGCGCTCGTCACGGTCCCGGCCGAAGGACGGACGGTCGCCGAAGGAGCGGGCCGGACGGTCGCCGCCGCCGAAGCCACCCGAACGGCCGCCGCGGTCGTCGCGGTCGCGGTTGAAGCCACCGCGCTCGCGGTCGCCGCCACCGAAGCCACCCGAACGGCCACCACGGTCGTCACGGTCACGACCGCCACCGAAGCCACCACGGTCACGGTTGAAGCCACCGCGCTCGCGGTCGCCGCCACCGAAGCCACCCGAACGGCCACCGCGGTCGTCACGGTCACGACCACCGCCGAAGCCACCACGGTCGCGGTTGAAGCCACCGCGCTCGCGGTCGCCGCCACCGAAGCCACCCGAACGGCCACCGCGGTCATCGCGGTCACGACCGCCACCGAAGCCACCCGAACGGCCACCGCGGTCATCGCGGTCACGGCCACCGCCGAAGCCACCCGAACGGCCGCCCCGGTCGTCACGGTCACGGTCACGGCCGTAGGCCGGACGCTCGCCGCGCGCCTCGCGGTACGACGGGGCACGGTCCTCGGCCTGCGCCGCGGCGGGGGCCTCGGCGGCCGGAGCGGCCTCGGCCGACTCGCCGGACTCGGCCTCGGCGGCCGGCTCCTCGTCCTCGATGCCCAGCTCGGCCCGCTCGCGCGCCGCACGGGCGGCCAGGCGGTCGGCCTCCTCGCGCAGCTCGGTGGCGCGGCGCTGCGCGCGCTCCAGCTGGCGGGTCATGTCGGCGAGCTCGCGCTCGGCGGCACCGGCGATGCCGGCGGCGCTCTCGGCCTGGACCTCGGTCAGCGAACGGGCGCCGGTGATCTTGGCGACCTCGGCGTCGAAGGCGTGGTCGAGGATGTGGCGCGAGGCGTCGACGCCCGCGTCCTCCATCAGGCGGAAGACGCCGCGGCGCTGGTGCGGCAGCACCAGGGTGACGACGGCGCCGGAGCGGCCGGCGCGCGCGGTGCGGCCCGAGCGGTGCAGGTAGTCCTTGTGGTCGCCGGCCGGGTCCACGTTCAGGACCAGGTCGATGCCGTCGACGTGGATGCCGCGGGCGGCGACGTCGGTGGCGACGACGACGTTGACGTAGCCGTCCTTGAAGTCGCCGAGGACGCGGGTACGGGCGCCCTGGGTCATACCGCCGTGCAGCGCGTCGGCCTTCACGCCGGCCTCGATCAGCTGCTCGGCGACACGGTCGGCGCCCATCTGGGTGCGGACGAAGATGATCGTGCGGCCCTTGCGGGCGGCGATCGCGTTGGTGATCGGCGCCTTGTCCTTGGGCTTCACCACGAGGATGTGGTGGGTCATGGTGGTGACCGCGCCGGCCGACGGGTCGACCTCGTGGGTGACCGGGTTCTTCAGGTAGCGCTTGACCAGGGTGTCGATCTCGTTCTCCAGGGTGGCGGAGAACAGCAGGCGCTGGCCGCCGGCCGGCACCTGGTCGAGGATCTCGGTGACCTCGGGCAGGAAGCCCATGTCGGCCATCTGGTCGGCCTCGTCGAGCACGACGGTCCGGACGTCGGCGAGCTTGGCGCTGCCGCGGTTCAGCAGGTCGCGCAGACGGCCGGGGGTGGCGACGAGGATGTCGACGCCGCGCTCCAGCGCGTAGATCTGGTTCGACATCGAGGTGCCGCCGCAGACGACCTTGAGCTTGAGGCCGAGCACCGAGCCGAACGGCTCCAGGGCGTCGGCGACCTGCATGGCCAGCTCACGGGTCGGGACGAGGATCAGGCCGCGCGGGTGCTTGGGCTTGGTGCGCTCGCCGTCGGCCAGGCGGGTCAGCAGCGGCAGGCCGAAGCTGAGGGTCTTGCCGGAGCCGGTGCGGCCACGGCCCAGCACGTCCTTGCCGGCCAGGGCGTCCGGGATGGTCGCGGCCTGGATCGGGAACGGGGTGGTGACACCGCGCTTGGCGAGGGCACGCACGACGTCGTCGTGCAGGCCCAGGTCGCCGAAGGTGATGGTGGGCTCGGCGGCCGCCTCCTCGGTGGCCTCCACGGTCTCCACGGCCTCGGCGATCACCTCGTCCGCGGCGGTGTCGGTGATGTCGTTGGTGTCGGTGACATCGGCGGCGGCCTCGTTCGCGGGCATGGCGAAGCGGGCGTCGTCAACGAGAGACATGCAAAACCTTCCGGAAGTGGCACGCGCCAAAGTCCGGGGTTCTGTTTCACAACCGCCTCTATGCGGTCAGCCACGGATCGCCGGAACGCGCCAAGGGCGCCAGATGGGAATAGGGCGCCAGTCAAATGGATCAAACGAACGATCTACCACCATAGACGAACCTGGGGATCAGAGGCAAACCCCCTGCTCAATCACCTAATGCGCGACCACCCGCGGGCTCGGGGCCGAGGAACCGGAGCTGCCGGAGGACGGGTCCGGGGCCGGCGGGACGGTCGCGGCGGGCGAGCTGTGCTCGGGCGCGGGGGTGCCGGACGGGTGGCTGCTCGGGGTGGACGAGGGCGTCCCGGCCGAGCCGCCGCCGGAGCGGCCCTCCCCGGTGCCGCCCGCCCCGCCGGTACCGCCGGAGCCCGCCGTACCGCCCGACCCGCCCGGGCCACCGCCCGGGTGCGGCACGGGACTTGTGTTCGCACCGCCCGCCGAACCGCCGCCCGGACCGCCGTCGGGAGCGCCCGACCCCGGCACCGGGACCACCCCGGCCACCGCGCCGTTCGCCCCCGGGGCCGCCTCGCCGGGCGCCGTCACGGTGGCCCCGTTCGCCCCGCCCTCGCCCTGGAGGCCCCCCGGCCGCTCCGGATGGCCCGAGGCCCCGCCCGGGTGCCCGGCCCCCGGCGAGGCCGAGGGCCCGCCCGTCGCCCCCGGCCGGGCCGCCGGACCGGCCTGCCCGACCGGCGCCACGCCGTGCTTCTCCTCCGCCGCCGGGCCGACGGACATGCAGCCGGTCAGCCCGAGCCCGGTCACCGTCAGCAGCGCCGCCGCCCGTACCGCGCGCGAGCGCGGGAGCGCCGCCGCCCGCCCCGGAGCCGTACGCGCCGCGGCCAGCCGCACCCGCACCGCCCGTACCGCCCGCACCGTCCGTGCCGCCCGTACCGAAGCCACTGAGGTCCCTCTCTACCGCCCCACCCGGGCCGCCCACTCGCGCGCGGCCGCTTTTGGTGCCCAACGCGCGCCCGGCCCGGCGGGACACGGGCAGCGCCCAAGCTCGCCCGGGCCGGGAGGGCGCACCGCGCCCTCCCGGGGGCTTCCGGCGCCCCGCTCAGCCCCAGAGGGCCGAGGCCAGCTCCGCGCCCGCGTAGACCGCGGCCAGGCCGGCCGCCACGCTGCCGGCCGCGTTGGCCAGCGCGTACCGTCCAGCCCCGGTCTCGGCCAGCCGCAGGGTCTCGTACGAGAAGGTCGAGTAGGTGGTCAGCGCCCCGCAGAGCCCCGTCCCCAGCAGCAGCTGGACCTGCGAGGAGGCCGCGCCCGCCGCCACCGCGCCGGTCACCAGCCCGAGGAGCAGGCAGCCGACCACGTTCACCGTGAACGTCCCCCACGGGAACACCGAGTCGTGCCGGGACTGCACCGCCCGGTCGGTCAGGTACCGCAGCGGCGCGCCGACCACCGCGCCCGCCACCACCAGCAGCCAGTTCACTCCGCCGTCTCCCCCCGGCCCGGATCCCGGCCCGCGTCCCGGCCCGGCTCCGCCGCCGGCCCCCGGCCCGCGTAGGTCACGACCTCGCAGCGGTCCAGCAGCACCAGCCCCTCCGCCACCATCCCGTCCAGCCGCGGCAGGAACGCCCGCACCCGCTCCTCCTCGTCCACGATCACCACCGCGACCGGCAGGTCCTCGCTCAGCGACAGCAGCCGCGTGGTGTGCACCAGCGACGAGGCCCCGAACCCCTCGATCCCCCGGAACACGCTCGCCCCGGCCAGCCCGGCCGCCCGGGCCCGGTGCACGATCTCGCTGTACAGCGGGCGGTGCTGCCACCGGTCGTTCTCCCCGACCAGCACGGTCAGCCGGAGCGCCGGCCCGCTCAGCCGGCTCACCGCGCGCCCCCGCCGGGCGCCGTCGCGCCCCGTTCGGCCCCGCGGCGGACGGCCCGGTGCACCAGACGCCGGGTCAGCCCGGCCGCCGCCCACACCGCGAACAGCGCGCCCGCCAACGTCAGCCCGAGGTACGCCACGGCGGGCCCCGGCCGGCCGCCCTCCAGCAGGCGGCGGACGTCCACCGCGTACGTCGAGAAGGTGGTGAACCCGCCCAGCACCCCGGTGCCGAAGAACGGCCGCACCAGCGGATGCGCCTGGCGCCCCTCGGTGATCACCACCAGGAACACCCCGATCACCGCGCAGCCGACCACGTTGACCAGCAGCGTCGTCCACGGGAAGGCCGACGGCCCGGTCCGCCAGCCGAGCCCGGCCGCGTACCGGGCGACCGCCCCGATCGCCCCGCCCAGCGCGACGACCGCCACCGCCCGCCCCTGCCCGCGCAGCACCGGCGGCCGGGCCCGGCCGAGCCGTCCGCCGGGGGCCGGCGCCGCGCCCGACGGCAGCACCCGGGCCGGGCCGTCCGCCGCGGTGCCCCCGGGCGCGGCGCCGTCCGCGGCGTCGTCCACGGCGCCCTCCGAAGTCGTCACAGCCCCATCAAACACCGGCCCCCGCCACCTGGCACACCGTCATCCGGCACCGGACAATGATCCGGTGGAGATGACCCGGGAAGAGTTCGAATCGCTGGTCGGCGACGCCCTCGACCAGATCCCCCCGCAGCTCGCGGCCATGATGGACAACGTCGCGATCTTCGTCGAGGACGAGCCCGACCCGAGCGACCCCGAGCTGCTCGGCCTCTACGAGGGGACCCCGCTCACCGAGCGCGGCGAGTGGTACGCGGGCGTCCTGCCCGACCGCATCCTGATCTACCGCGGCCCCACCCTGCGCCACTGCGACACCCACGAGCAGGTGGTCGAGGAGGTCCGCACCACCGTCATCCACGAGGTCGCCCACCACTTCGGCTTCGACGACCACGAACTGGACGAGCTGGGCTGGTCCTGACCCCCGCCCACGGGCCCCGCCCCCCACCCGGCCGAAACCCGTTTTGGCGATCCGCCCCGCATCCCATATGCTTCTCGACGTCCCCGAACGCTGGGAACAGCGGGACAGGCCACAAGCCCTCATCGTCTAGTGGCCCAGGACGCCGCCCTTTCAAGGCGGTAGCACGGGTTCGAATCCCGTTGGGGGCACGCAGTACCGTAGTAAAGTGCAGTGCGCAAGACCGCAAGACCCTGAGTGGTTCGCCACTTCTAGGTCCCGTGGAGCAGTTGGTTAGCTCGCCACCCTGTCAAGGTGGAGGTCGCGGGTTCAAGTCCCGTCGGGATCGCTCGTCTCGCAAGAGACGGTGCAGTACGGCCAGGTAGCTCAGTTGGTACGAGCGTCCGCCTGAAAAGCGGAAGGTCGCCGGTTCGACCCCGGCCCTGGCCACAACCCGGAAGCCCCCGTAGCGAATTCGCTACGGGGGCTTCGCCGTTCCCGCACCCCGCCGGCCGACTAGGCGAAGACCTCGATCGCGCACCTGGCCGCGCCGCTGCGTCGGATGCGGGCGTCGCTGGTGACCAGGGGGACGGCGAGGGTCTCGGCGAGTGCCACGTACTGGGCGTCGTAGGCGCTGATGTCGTGGTGGAGCTCCCGGACCCGCTGCCAGAGGACCAGCGTCTCGTGCTTGGTGACGGCGAGCGCCTGGTAGTCGGCGATCGCCTTCTCCGCCTCCTTCGCCGTGAGCTTCCCGCCCCGGACCATGCCGAACAGGGCCGAGACGAGCTCGTAGTCGAGCAGGCCCGGGGCGGCGAGCACATCCAGGTCGCGGAGCCGGGCGCGGACGGCGTGGCCGGCCGGGCCGTGGTCGGCGAGTGCCCGGACCAGGGCCGAGCAGTCCACGACGACGGTGGAGGTCACCGGCGCTCCCGGCCCTCGTCGATCGCCGAGAGGATGTCGGCGGTGCTGATCTCGGTCCGGGCCTCCCGGTCGAGCCTGGTCATCATCTCGGCGAGCGACGGGGTGGCCGCCTCGCGGGTGACGAGGTCGAGCAGGTAGGCCTGGAGGCTCTTTCCGGCCTGCGCGGCCTTCAGCTTGAGGGTGTCCAGGACCGGGTCCGGGACTTCGCGGATGGTGATGGCTGTCATGCCTGCATTTTAGCTGCACCAGCTGCATATTGCTGGCACTTCCGGGTGGGCGACCGGTTCCCCCTGGAGGGGGAGGGGGTACCGCCCGCGGGACGATCCGGCGGGGTGGGGCGGCGCGGGACCGTGGACGGCATGGAGACGACACGGGACACGGGGTGGAACCGGGTGGCGCGGGGCGCCGGGTACGCGGCGGCGGGGTGGGCGGTGGCCTTCGCGCTGGTGCACGTGTACTGGCTGGCGGACGGGCGGCTGGGGCTGCCGGACGGGCTGTCGGTGTGGAGCAGCACGCCGCTGCTGGTGATCGACGTGATCGCGATCCCGCTGTGCGCGGTGGCCGCGGCGGTGGCGCTGGCGCCGGTGCGGCGGTGGGGTGCCCGGGTGCCGGCCCGGCTGCTGGGCTTCGCGCTGTGGGGCACCACCGCGCTGCTGGTGCTGCACGCCGCGCCGTCGGTGCCGGACTGGATCGCGCTGGCCACCGGCGGCCGGTCGGGGGCCGGGCTGGACGCGATGGCCCGGTTCGCGACCTTCGGCTACGAGCCGTTCTTCCTGGCGGGCGGCCTGCTGTTCGCGGTCGTCTCGGCCGCCCGGCTCACCGTCCGCCGGGCGGCGGCACGGTGAGCCGGGCGGTGGGGCCGGGCGGCGTTGACCGTGTTCCTGGCGCCTGAGTAGGGTCGCGGACGGCGGGCTCGGTTCCGTCGAGCCCGCCATCCGGCCCGGTCAGGTGGTCAGGAGGTCCGGAGCCAGCTGTCGGTGCTGCTCACCACCGAGCCGTCCGCCGCGTACTGGGTGATCTTCGCGGCGTCGGTGCCCGGCTTCGCCACCACGCCGTAGTAGCGGAACGGGGAGTCCCCGACGGCGACCGGCACCGCCTCGGTGGTGCCGCCGGTCTTCCAGTCGACCGCGACCTTCGCGACCTCGGCCCGGACCCCTTCGATCACCACCGGAGGGATGCCCGTCGCGTGCTTGAGGCCGAGCGACGCGCCGCCGACCGCGGCCGGGTACCCGCCCGGGGAGGAGACCGCCTGCACGGAGTCGTCGGCCTGCCGCTTGCCGTCCACCGTGTAGTAGTAGTTCACCTCGTCGATGCCCGCGTCCCAGTTGCTGTCGACGTCGCTCTGCCTGACCGGCTTCACGTCCGGGTTGACGGCGTACCGCTCCGCCCGGATCAGCTGCGCCTGCTTGAGGGCGCCCTCCTTCGTGGGGGAGGTCGGCCACAGCGCCACCCAGGCCTCCCAGGCGTGGCCGTTCGCGGTGCCCTCGCCGACCTTGACCCGGGTGGGGTTGAACGGGTCCCGGGCGCCGGGCGCCTTCGGGGTGGCCGTGCCGCCCGCGGAGCCGGGGACGGCCACGTCGGTGGCCGAGGCCGCGACCACGGTCGAGACGGCCTGCCGGCCGCGCTCGCCGAGCACCGCCGTCCCCCCGGCGATCCCGGCGACCAGCGCCGCCGCCACCCCGGCGGTCAGCAGCCGCCGGCGCCGCAGCCGCCGCCGGCCCCCGGCGACCAGCCGGTCGTACGGGACCGTCCCGGTCTCGACGCTGCCGGCCAGTTCGCCCAGGGCCCGTACGGTGGCCGGCTCGTCGCCGCCCGCCTCGTCCCCGGGCAGGTACTGGTTGCTCATCTTGCCCCTCCGATGCTCGTCAGTCCGATGAGTGAGGAGGCCCCGCGGAGTTTGGCCAGCCCTCGGGCCGCCTGGCTCTTCACCGTCCCGACCGAGCAGCCCATGGCCTCCGCGGTCTGGGTCTCGCTGAGGTCCTCCCAGTAGCGCAGCACCACGGCCTGGCGCTGCCGCGGCGGCAGGGCGCCGAGCGCGGCGAGCAGCACGGCCCGGTCGTCCGGGTCGGTGCCGGCCGGCGCGGGCCGGTCCGGGAACTCGGTGACCGGGTACTCGACCAGCCGCCGCCGGAACCGCCGGGCGTGCTCGTTGATCACGATCCGGCGCACGTAGGCGTACGGATCGTCCGCGGCGCGCACCCTGTTCCAGGCCGCGTACGCCCGTTCCAGCGCCTGCTGGACCAGGTCCTCGGCGCCGTGCCGGTCCCCCGCGAGCAGGTACGCCGTCCTGAGCAGCCGTGACCAGGCGCTGCCGACGAACGTCCGGAACTCCTCGTCCCGGGCGGTCTTGTGGGCTCCCATGAGCACCTCCTCACCCCCCAGAGCCCGGGACGGCCGTGGACCGTTGCCCGGCGTTCGCGATTCGCCGCTCACGGCTGTGACACTGGAGGGGCTCGAAAACCGAGGTGCGCGCCGCCGTGCCTCCTTGCGAACCTAGAGGGATGCCCGCAGTGAGTTCTCCCGCAGTCCAGTCCGCCACCGTACCCGCCGAGGGCGGCCCCGGAATCGGCGAGCTGGCCGCCCGTCTGCCCGAGCTGACCCTGCGCGACCAGGTGCGGATCGGGCGCCGGCTGGAGGGGGCCCGTCGGGTCCGCAAGCCCGAGGCCCGACAGAAGGTCGCCGCCGAGATCGCCGCCGACATCGACCGCGCCGAGCTGGTCGTCGAGCGCCGCCGGAAGGCCGTGCCGGAGATCGGCTATCCCGCCGAGCTCCCGGTCAGCCAGAAGAAGGACGAGATCCTGGCGGCGATCCGGGACCACCAGGTGGTGATCGTCGCGGGCGAGACCGGCTCCGGCAAGACCACCCAGATCCCGAAGATCTGCCTGGAGCTGGGCCGCGGCGTGCGCGGCCTGGTCGGCCACACCCAGCCGCGCCGGATCGCCGCCCGCACGGTGGCGGAGCGGGTCGCGGAGGAGCTGGACAGCCCGCTCGGCGAGGCGGTCGGCTGGAAGGTCCGGTTCACCGACCAGGTCGGCCAGGACACCCTGGTCAAGCTGATGACGGACGGCATCCTGCTCGCGGAGATCCAGACCGACCGCGACCTGCACCAGTACGACACCCTGATCATCGACGAGGCGCACGAGCGCAGCCTCAACATCGACTTCATCCTCGGCTACGTCAAGCAGCTGCTCCCCCGCCGCCCGGACCTCAAGGTCGTGATCACCTCCGCGACCATCGACCCGGAGCGCTTCGCCCGCCACTTCGGCGACGCCCCGATCGTCGAGGTCTCCGGGCGCACCTACCCGGTGGAGGTCCGCTACCGGCCGCTCGCCGAGGACGGGGACGACGAGGCGGACGAGGTCGACCGCGACCGGGACCGGGACCAGGTCCAGGCGATCTGCGAGGCCGCCGAGGAGCTCCAGGCCGAGGGCCCGGGCGACATCCTGGTCTTCCTCTCCGGCGAGCGCGAGATCCGCGACACCGCGGACGCCCTCGACAAGCTGAAGCTGAAGAACACCGAGGTCCTGCCGCTGTACGCCCGGCTCAGCTCGGCCGAGCAGCACAAGGTCTTCCAGCGCTCGCGCAGCCGCCGGATCGTGCTGGCCACCAACGTCGCCGAGACCTCGCTGACCGTCCCCGGCATCAAGTACGTGATCGACCCGGGCACCGCCCGGATCTCCCGCTACAGCCACCGCACCAAGGTGCAGCGGCTGCCGATCGAGGCGATCAGCCAGGCCAGCGCCAACCAGCGCAAGGGCCGCTGCGGCCGCACCTCGGACGGCATCTGCATCCGGCTCTACTCGGAGGAGGACTTCCTCTCCCGCCCCGAGTTCACCGACGCCGAGATCCTGCGCACCAACCTGGCCTCGGTGATCCTCCAGATGACCGCGGCCGGCCTCGGCGACATCGCCGCCTTCCCGTTCCTGGACCCGCCGGACTCGCGCAACATCAAGGACGGCGTCCACCTGCTGCACGAGCTGGGCGCGCTGGACCCGGACGAGAAGGACCCGCGCAAGCGCCTGACCGCGCTCGGCCGCAAGCTCGCCCAGCTCCCGGTGGACCCGCGGATGGCCCGCATGGTGCTGGAGGCGGACCGCAACGGCTGCGTCCGCGACGTCATGGTGATCGCCGCCGCGCTCTCCATCCAGGACCCGCGCGAGCGCCCGGCCGAGAAGCGCCAGGCCGCCGACGAGCGGCACAAGCGGTTCAACTCGGAGACCTCCGACTTCCTCTCCTACCTGGCGATGTGGCGCTACGTCCGGGAGCAGCAGCGGGAGCTCTCCTCCTCGGCATTCCGCCGGATGTGCAAGTCGGAGTTCCTCAACTACCTGCGGATACGGGAGTGGCAGGACATCTACGTCCAGCTGCGCACCGTCGCCAAGCAGTTGGGCGTCACGATCGAGGAGCCGCACGAGGACGCCGAGCCGGACGCCGACCGGATCCACCAGTCGCTGCTGGCCGGCCTGCTCTCCCACATCGGCCTGTTCGACGTGGAGAAGCGCGAGTACGGCGGCGCGCGCGGCGCCCGCTTCGCGGTCTTCCCGGGCTCCGGCCTGTTCAAGAAGCCGCCGCGCTGGGTGATGTCGGCCGAGCTGGTGGAGACCTCCCGGCTCTGGGCGCGGATCAACGCGAAGATCGAGCCGGAGTGGGTCGAGCCGCTGGCCGGCCACCTGATCAAGCGGAGCTACAGCGAGCCGCACTGGGAGAAGAAGGCCGGCGCCGTCATGGCGTACGAGAAGGTGACCCTCTACGGGATGCCGGTCGTCGCCCAGCGCAAGGTCAACTACGGGCGGATCGACCCGGAGCTCTGCCGCGAGCTGTTCATCCGCAACGCGCTGGTCGAGGGCGACTGGGAGACCCACCACCGGTTCTTCGCGGAGAACCGCAAGCTGCTCGGCGAGGTCGAGGAGCTGGAGAACCGGGCCCGCCGCCGGGACATCATGGTCGACGACCAGACCCTGTTCGAGTTCTACGACGCCCGGCTGCCCGAGGAGGTCGTCTCCACCCGGCACTTCGACTCCTGGTGGAAGAAGGCCCGGCACGAGCAGCCGGACCTGCTGAACTTCGAGAAGTCGATGCTGATCAACGACGCCGCGGGCGGCGTCACCGAGGCCGACTACCCGGACCACTGGCAGCAGGGCAAGCTCCGCTTCAAGCTGACCTACCAGTTCGAGCCGGGCAGCGACGCGGACGGCGTGACGGTGCACATCCCGCTGCCGGTGCTCAACCAGGTCACCGCGGAGGGCTTCGACTGGCAGATCCCCGGTCTGCGGGAGGAGCTGGTCACCGCGTACATCAAGTCGCTGCCGAAGGCGGTCCGCCGCAACTTCGTCCCGGCGCCGGACTTCGCCAAGGCGGCGCTGCGCGCGGTGAAGGACCGCCAGGAACCGCTCCTCCCGGCCCTGGAGCACGCCCTGAAGCGCCTGACGGCGGTCACCGTGCCCCCGGAGGCCTGGGACGACGAACGGGTCCCCGACCACCTCAAGGTGACCTTCCGGGTGGTGGACGGGCGCCGCAAGCTCGCCGAGTCCAAGGACCTGGAGGAGCTGCGGCTGAAGCTCAAGCCCAAGCTCAAGGAGACGCTCTCCTCGGCCGCCTCCGGCCAGGGCATCGAGCAGAGCGGGCTGACCGCCTGGCCGGCCTCGCTGCCGGTGCTCCAGCGCACCTTCGAGCAGCGCTCGCGCGGCCACTCGATGCGCGCCTACCCGGCGCTGGTGGACGAGGGGCCGTCGGTCGGCGTCAAGCTGTTCGACACCCCGGAGGCGCAGGCCCGGTCGATGTGGGAGGGGACGCGGCGGCTGCTGACGCTGACCACCAACTCCCCGGCCAAGTCGATCCAGGGCCGGCTGGGCAACCAGGCGAAGCTGGCGCTCTCGCACAGCCCGCACGGTTCGATCACCGCCCTGTTCGAGGACGTGGTGTCGGCCGCGACGGACCGGCTGATGGCCCTGAACGGCGGCCCGGCCTGGGACGAGGCGGCCTTCGGGAAGCTGCACGACAAGGTGCGCGCGGACCTGTACGACCTGTCCGCGGACACCACCCTGAAGACGGCCACCGCGCTGATCGCCTTCCACAAGGCCTCGACCCGGCTGAAGTCGGTGAGCAGCCCGGTGCTGCTGAACGCGGTGAACGACGTCCGGCTGCACCTGGCCTCGCTGGTGCACCCGGGCTTCGTGACGGCCACCGGCTGGCAGCGGCTGCCGGACCTCAAGCGCTACCTGCTGGCGGTGGACCGCCGCCTGGAGGCGCTGCCCAACCACCCGCAGCGGGACGCCCAGCAGCTGCTGAAGGTGCAGCAGGTCCAGCAGGCGTACGGGGAGCTGCTGGCGGCGGTGCCGGCCGGGCACCAGCCGTCCGCGGAGGTGCGGGCGATCCGCTGGATGATCGAGGAGCTGCGGGTCAGCTTCTTCGCCCAGTCGCTGGGCACGCCGAGCCCGGTCTCGGAGAAGCGGATCATGAAGGCGATGGACGCGGCGCGGGCGACGCTCTGACCCGGGCGGGGGCGGGTGACCGCCCCCGCCGGTGCTGTGAGCTGCGGACGGGTGCGGGTGGGCGTTCAGGAGCCAGTTCGACCTGGGGGCCCACCATGGGCTACAGTCTGTCTTGTTCGCAGCGCGGCAAGCGAGTGAACGAGATCAGGAAACCCTGGTCCCGTGGAGCAGTTGGTTAGCTCGCCACCCTGTCAAGGTGGAGGTCGCGGGTTCAAGTCCCGTCGGGATCGCCGCAACGCGAGAGGCCCGGAACCGTCAGGTTCCGGGCCTCTCGCTTTTGGTCGTTCGGCCCTTTACCCCGAGTAGGTCTAGACCACAAGTGACAGACCGTGTGACGGTCGTCACCCGAACCCCTCCGGAGCCGGCCCCGTGGAGCCCTCTCCGGAACCCCGTTAATTTAATATGTAAAATTGTACAGCTATTCACTGTAAATCCCCCCCACCCCACGCGCATCAAATCGTTATCCGGAGTTCAACATTCCGACCACTCGGCCGACGCCCGAACACCCTCGGGCGGGCACGACAAAGGGGCCGCTTACCGGACCCGGCGGAGTCCGGTAAGCGGCCCCTTTAAAAGAGCCTTCGGCCTATCAGGCCTCAGTACGCTGGGCGGGAATCCCAGCCAGCAGAGCGCGCACCTCCGCCTCACGGTAACGGCGGTGACCACCGAGCGTGCGAATCGACGTCAGCTTGCCTGCCTTGGCCCAGCGGGTGACCGTCTTCGGGTCCACGCGGAACATGGTGGCAACCTCTGCCGGCGTCAGCAGCGGCTCAGCATCAGGGGTACGAGCGGTCATGAGCGGCCTCCTCGGGAGAACCGAACCAGGGCGGTTCTATCCTTCAAATTCTGCACCTTGGCCCGCGATGCCCGAAATGGCATAGACGGGCCGAGTCGGTTATAGGACGAACGGCTTGTCCTGGTGTCTACAACTACACCATCCGTCCAGCCCTATCGACCAAACCGCCAAAATTGACCCCTCACGGGTTCAAGGCCGACGGATGGCGATGGACCACCCCATAGCGGACAGTCACATAGTGATGACATCCGGTTACGAGGGGACCAGACCCTCCGTTTCCCCGCAAAGCACGCATCGACTCCAGAACCACCCAAAAGTGGGCACGCTCACGTGAAGTTGGGCTGGTTGTCCCATTTTTGCACATAGGGGTAAGTTCGCGTCAACGGTGAGTAGTGTCACGTTCGGCAGCTATTGACCCGAACCGGGACCTTGGTCATCCGATGTGCAGCCCTTAGGACTCTTACAGTCATACACGCGCGGTCGGACGTCAGTTCGCGTGCCGCAGCGCCAGCACCCGGCGCCACCGCACCGTCAGCTCCCCGTGGACCCGCAGCGCCTCCGCGGTGTCCCCGGCCCGCAGCGCCCGCAGCCCCTCCTCCAGCTCCCCCGCCGAACGGTCCGCCAGGAGCCGCTCCGGGCCCAGCAGATGCACCAGGCCCCCGTAGTCCAGCTCCACCAGCGAGCGCGGGTGGAACTCCTCCAGCCAGCGCCCGACCCGCTCCGCCCCCCGCACCAGGTCCCCGTCCGGCGCCGCCTCGCGCAGCGCCCGGAAGGCCCGCGCCACCCGTCGGCGCGCCTGCGCCATCGGCACCAGGTAGAACAGCGCCGCCGGCCGGCCGCCCCGCTCCCCTCCCCCGCCCGGGCCGTCCACCGACCCCTCCTCACCCGGCCCCTCCCCGCCCGGCACGAAGCAGCGGTCCTCGTCCCCGAACGGCAGGAACCAGTGCACCGGCACCTCCCACCGGCTGGTCAGGATCCACGGCCGGGCGTCCGGGTGCTCGGCCCGCCAGCGCTCCCGGTCCGCCTCGGCGGCCGCCCGGGCCACCGGCGGCAGCGCGGTGTCCAGCAGCGCCACCGGCGCCCCGGCCCGCAGCTCCTCCAGCGCCTGCCAGCTGCGCAGCCTGGTCGCCCACGGGCAGACGTACAGGACGCCGTCCACCAGCCGCAGGTACGCCCGCCCGCTCTCCCGCTCGGGCAGTGCCCGGGGCGTGCGGGCGGCCAGCCCGGCGAGCGCCTCCCGCTGCTCCTCCAGCACCGCCGCCGCCACCGGCTGGGCCGGCTCCGCGGCGTCCGGCCCGTGCTCCGCCGCCCAGGCCTGCCAGCGTGCCCGGTCGGGCTCCGGGTAGGCGGCCAGCGGCTCGTAGACCCGCAGGTGGGCCGCGTAGGGCGGCTGTACGGAGGTACGTACGACGGTCACGTCCTGCATGGTCGCACGCGCCGCGCGGCCCCGGGAGAGCGCGCCCCCGAACCGTTCGCGCCCGCACTCCGCACCGCCGTCCGTCTCACCCCTCGGACGTCCGGCCCCGGCTCGGGCAAGACGCCGGACCGGCGGCGCGCCCCCGACTACGCTTCGCCCTAGGCGCCCGCACCACAGCAGCGGGCCTTCAATACTGGAGTCACCACAGTGACCGACGTACAGACCCCCGCCACGCACCCCGCACCCGGCGTGCTCAGCAGGATCTTCCGTACCGAGCAGGACGGCGCCCCCGGCGACGGTCACGAGCAGGTCGTCCTCTGCCACGACCGCAGCTCGGGTCTGAAGGCGATCATCGCCATCCACTCGACCGCCCTGGGCCCGGCCCTCGGCGGCACCCGCTTCTTCCCGTACGCCTCCGAGGAGGCGGCGCTGGAGGACGCGCTGAACCTGTCCCGCGGGATGTCCTACAAGAACGCGCTGGCCGGGCTGGACCTCGGCGGCGGCAAGGCCGTCATCATCGGCGACCCGAACAAGGACAAGAACGAGGCGATGCTCCGGGCCTACGGCCGCTTCGTCGAGTCCCTACGCGGCCGCTACATCACCGCCTGCGACGTGGGCACCTACGTCCAGGACATGGACGTCATCGCCCGCGAGACCGAGTTCGTGACCGGCCGCTCGCCCGAGCACGGCGGCGCCGGCGACTCGTCCATCCTGACCGCCTTCGGCGTCTTCCAGGGCATGCGCGCCACCGCCCAGGCCCGCTGGGGCCAGCCGACCCTGCGCGGCAAGCGGGTCGGCGTCGCGGGCGTCGGCAAGGTCGGCCACTACCTGGTCGGCCACCTCGTCGCGGACGGCGCCACGGTCGTCGTCACCGACCCCTTCGAGGCCGCCGTCAACCGCGTGCGCGCGGCCCACCCCGAGGTCGAGGTGGTCGCCGACACCGCCGCCCTGCTCCAGGCGAAGCTGGACGTCTACGCCCCCTGCGCCCTCGGCGGCGCGCTGACCGACGACGTCGTCGCGGCGCTGGGCGGCTTCGGCACCTCGATCGTCTGCGGCGCTGCCAACAACCAGCTGTCCCACCCGGGCGTCGAGAAGGACCTCGCCGACCGCGGCATCCTCTACGCGCCGGACTACCTGGTGAACTCCGGCGGCGTCATCCAGGTCGCCGACGAGATCGACGGCTTCAACTTCGAGCGGGCCAAGAACAAGGCCACGAAGATCTTCGACACCACCCTGGAGATCTTCACCCGGGCGACGGCCGACGGCGTCCCGCCGGCGGTCGCGGCCGACCGCCTGGCCGAGAAGCGGATGCGCGAGATCAGCGCCCTGCGCACGGTGCTGCTGCCCGGCGCCCGCCGCGGCTGACGGGTCACCAGCCGACCCCGTGGCGCGCGGGGGGCCGTCCCAGTGGCCCCCCGCGCATCACGATGTGGAACCGGATTCTCACTTCTCCGGCCGAACGGGTGATCCGAAGCCCCCCTAGGGGGGATAATCAGTCCTGGAACGACGGACCCAAGACACCTCTGGACAGCGCGCAAAACGCCGCAAAACCTCCCTTGACCTGGGAAGACCTGGTCGCGGGTGCGGTCGGTGCGCGCCACGTCACACTGACGACGTACCGTCCAGCGGCGGAAACAGGTACCGTTAATGCTCCAAGGGACGGTCCTCCCATTCGGGCAGGCCGGTCCTGATCATGAACACGTGTCAGACTCGGGGCCGTGAGCCCCATCGTTGAGGGGGTCGACCCATGGGGCGCGGCCGGGCCAAGGCCAAGCAGACGAAGGTCGCCCGCGAGCTGAAGTACAACAGCGGCGGGTTCGACGCTAACCGTCTGTCCAACGAGCTGGGCGTATCGCCGTCCACCGCTTCGATCGAGCCGGAGCCGATCGAGGAGGAGGAGGACGACGACCCGTACGCGGAGTACGCCGCCCGCTACGCCGACCTCGACGACGACGGCGACACCGAGCCGGGCACCGGGCCGTCGCAGGCCTCCCGCCGCTCGTAACAAGCAGTCCCGCCGGACCGGTCCGGGCGCCCTGGGCGCCGGGCCGGTCTTCGGCGTTCCCGCGTACGGCGGTCGCCGCGCGGGCCGGTCCTGACGACGGAAGGGCCCCTCCGGAGCTCCGGAGGGGCCCTTCCGTCGTCAGCGCCGGGTCAGTTCGCCCGGAAGCCCTCGTAGGCGTTGTAGAGGGCCGCGCCGCCCTCGTGCTCCTCGCCGCGCTCGACGATGTCGCCGAGCAGCCAGGCCTCCACGCCGCGGTCCTCCAGGATCGACAGCACGGCGTCCACCGAGTGCGGCGGGACGACCGCGACCATGCCGACGCCCATGTTCAGCGTCTTCTCGATCTCCAGGGTGGCCACCTTGCCGACCTCGGCGACGGTCCGGAAGACCGGCAGCGGGGTCCAGGTGCCGCGGTCCAGGCGGGCGTGCAGGCCGTCCGGGACGACCCGGGCCAGGTTGGCCGCCAGGCCGCCGCCGGTGACGTGCGAGAAGGCGTGCACCTCGGTGGCGCGGGTGAGCGCCAGGCAGTCCAGCGAGTAGATCCGGGTCGGCTCCAGCAGCTCCTCGCCGAGCGTCCGGCCGAACTCCTCGACCTTGCGGTCCAGCTTCCAGCCGGCCTCGTTCAGCAGCACGTGGCGGACCAGCGAGTAGCCGTTGGAGTGCAGGCCGGAGGCGGCCATCGCGATCACCACGTCGCCGGCCCGGACCCGGTCCGCGCCGAGCAGCGCGTCGGCCTCCACCACACCGGTGCCGGCGCCCGCGACGTCGTACTCGTCCGGGCCCAGCAGGCCCGGGTGCTCGGCGGTCTCGCCGCCGACCAGGGCGCAGCCGGCCAGCGCGCAGCCCTCGGCGATGCCCTTGACGATCGCGGCGACCCGCTCCGGGACGACCTTGCCGACGCAGATGTAGTCGGTCATGAACAGCGGCTCGGCGCCGCAGACCACCAGGTCGTCGACGACCATGCCGACCAGGTCGTGGCCGATGGTGTCGTGCTTGTCCATGGCGGCCGCGATGGCCACCTTGGTCCCCACGCCGTCGGTGGCCGAGGCCAGCAGCGGCCGCTCGTAGTTCTTGAAGGCGGACGCGTCGAAGAGGCCGGCGAAGCCGCCGAGACCGCCGACCACCTCGGGGCGGTTGGCCTTCTTCACCCACTGCTTCATGAGCTCGACGGCGCGGTCGCCCGCCTCGATGTCGACACCGGCGGCGGCGTAGGTGGCGCCGTTCTGGTTGCTGGTCACTGCGTGCGGCCCTTTCGGGTCAGGTGGGGGTGGTTCGGAAACAGCGGTGGGGCCCCGGTTCGCGGGACCCCACCGTGCGTTCTTACGGGCGGCGCAGCGCGTCGGCCGCGCCCGCCCCGCCGAGCAGCGACTGGACGCCGTCCAGGTCGCTGCCGCTGGTCGGCTTGCCGCGGACTGCGGGCGGCTGCTGGCCGCCCTTGATCTCGGCCTCCAGCAGGAGCTTGCCGAGCAGCGCCGGGTCGGGCAGCTCCATCGGGTACTCGCCGTCGAAGCAGGCCCGGCAGAGCCGGTCCTTGGGCTGCTTGGTGGCCTCGATCATGCCGTCGATCGAGATGTAGGAGAGCGAGTCCGCGCCGAGCGTGCGGCCGATCTCCTCGATGGTCATGCCGTTGGCGATCAGCTCCGCGCGGGTGGCGAAGTCGATGCCGAAGAAGCAGGGCCACTTCACCGGCGGCGAGGAGATCCGGATGTGCACCTCGGCGGCGCCGGCCTCGCGCAGCATCTTCACCAGCGCGCGCTGGGTGTTGCCGCGCACGATCGAGTCGTCCACGACCACCAGGCGCTTGCCGGCGATGACCTCGCGCAGCGGGTTGAGCTTGAGCCGGATGCCGAGCTGGCGGATGGTCTGGCTGGGCTGGATGAAGGTGCGGCCCACGTAGGCGTTCTTCACCAGGCCGGAGCCGTACGGGATGCCGCTGGCCTCGGCGTAGCCGATCGCGGCGGGGGTGCCGGACTCGGGCGTCGCTATCACCAGGTCGGCCTCGACGGGCGCCTCCTTGGCCAGCCGGCGGCCCATCTCCACGCGGGAGAGGTGCACGTTGCGGCCGGCGATGGAGGTGTCGGGGCGGGCCAGGTAGACGTACTCGAAGACGCAGCCCTTGGGCTTGGCCTCGGCGAACCGCGAGCTGCGCATGCCGTTCTCGTCGATGGCGATGAGCTCGCCCGGCTCGACCTCGCGGATGAAGGAGGCGCCGCAGATGTCCAGCGCCGCCGTCTCGGAGGCGACCACCCAGCCGCGCTCCAGCCGGCCGAGCACCAGCGGGCGGATGCCCTGCGGGTCACGGGCGGCGTAGAGGGTGTGCTCGTCCATGAAGACGAGCGAGAACGCGCCCTTGACCTTGGGCAGCACGACCTTGGCCGTCTCCTCGATGGAGAGGTCCGGGTGGCCGGCGAGCAGCGCCGTCACCAGGTCGGTGTCGTTGGTCGCGGCGTTCCGGCCGGAGCGCGAGACGTGCTCCTCGCCGGGCAGTTCGGCGACCATGGCCGCCAGTTCGGCGGTGTTCACCAGGTTTCCGTTGTGCCCGAGGGCCAGCGAACCGTGAACGGTCGCGCGGAAGGTCGGCTGGGCGTTCTCCCAGACCGAGGAACCGGTGGTCGAGTAGCGGGCGTGTCCGACGGCGATATGCCCGTGCAAGGACCCCAGCGATGCCTCGTCGAAGACCTGGGAGACGAGCCCCATGTCCTTGAAGACGAGAATCTGGGAGCCGTTGCTCACTGCGATGCCCGCGGATTCCTGACCGCGGTGCTGCAGGGCGTAAAGGCCGAAGAACGTGAGCTTGGCGACCTCCTCGCCGGGAGCCCAGACACCGAAGACGCCACAAGCGTCCTGGGGGCCTTTCTCACCGGGAAGAAGATCGTGGTTGAGTCTTCCGTCACCACGTGGCACGCCTTCGAGTCTAGGGCAGTTGACCCGGGCTTCCGGACCCCGGGACTGCGGCTTTGTCCCGCGATCGCGAGTTAACGCGCGTAGACAAAACCCCTTACCGGTCCGGCATTTCGGGTGGGGGGAATTCCGGCGCGTGGCGGTTGGCCTTGCGGTTCGCGCCTGTTGGGGAGTTCGGTGCGCGCGGCGGCGGGGGTCGGGGTGCGGACGAACGTGAGCCTGCTCACCCGGGGTTCCCCCGCCGGTCGCCCGGCGGTCGTCCGGTGGTCGTCCGCCCGTGGTTCCCCGGCCGCCCGCCGGTGGCTCCCGGTCAGGCCGCGGGCAGCAGCAGGCCCCAGGCCCCCGGGTGCACCGTCCAGGTCCGGGCCCGGACCGGGCCGACCGGGTGGCCGTCCGCCTCGTAGCCGAAGCCGCGCCCGACCACCGAGACGCTCGCCGCCCGGGCCCGCACCAGGGCGCCGGAGGCGGCGACCACCACCTCCATCTCGCCCGTTCCGTGCGAGGCGCCGGTCGGGAGCGTGACCTGGACCAGCCGGACCGGCCGGTGGACGTCCGCGAGCAGCCGGCCGTCGGCCTCGACCCGGACCCGGGAGCCGTGGTCGGTGCCGTCCGGGGTGAGTGCGTTCGCCTGCTCGGCCGCAGCCAGTTTCGCCCATAGCGAACGCCAGCCACCCGGACGGCCCACCGGACGGCGCGCGGCCCCGCCGGTGATCCGCACCCCGCCCAGCGCCACCCCGCCGCCGTCGTCGACCAGCAGGTCCAGCCGGCGCGGCGCGCCCGAGAGCACCGCCCGCGCGGCCCGGACCGGCTCCCCCGGCACGCCGAGCGCGCGGGCCGCGGCCAGCTCCTCCGAGCGGCCGACCGGAACCATCCCCACCGGTTCGTCGCCCAGCTCACGCTGGCGGTGCAGGGCCTGGAGCACCCGCTGCAGAGCGAGGTCGGAACCGATCACCACCGGTCGCCTCCGACCCCGGTGCGAAAGCACCCGGTCGAGCTCGGAAGGGCTCTCCGGAAAGACCACCTTGACGTCCGCTCCCCCGCAGAGCACGTCCTTCGCGATCCGCACCGACTCGCCGTCGGTCTGCCGGGCCACCGGGTCGAGGAGCAGCAGGAGCGGCTCCGGGCCGCCGGTAGCAGGCGTGGACAGGGACGACACGACCGGTCCTTCCTCAGGTAATCTCTCGGTGCAAGAGCCCCTTGCGCCATTGCGCCAGGGGCTTCGTCTATCTCGGGGCAGACTGCGGCCTACGCAGGATGCCCCAACCGGAAGGGGTGTACGCCTGTGCCGGCACTCGTGCTCGTTGGCGCTCAGTGGGGAGACGAGGGCAAGGGGAAGGCCACCGACCTCCTCGGTGGCTCCGTGGACTACGTGGTCCGCTACCAGGGCGGCAACAACGCCGGTCACACGGTGGTCATCGGTGACCAGAAGTACGCCCTGCACCTGCTCCCTTCCGGCATCCTCAGCCCGAACGTGACGCCGGTGATCGGCAACGGCGTCGTGATCGACCCGGCCGTGCTGCTCTCCGAGCTGGCCGGCCTGAACGACCGCGGCATCGACACCTCCAAGCTGCTGATCTCGGGCAACGCCCACCTGATCACGCCGTACCACCGCACCCTGGACAAGGTCACCGAGCGGTTCCTCGGCAAGCGCCGGATCGGCACCACCGGCCGCGGCATCGGCCCGACCTACGCGGACAAGATCAACCGCGTCGGCATCCGGGTCCAGGACCTGTTCGACGAGTCGATCCTGCGCCAGAAGATCGAGGCGGCGCTGCACGACAAGAACCAGATCCTGGTCAAGCTGTACAACCGCCGCACCATCCCGGCCGACCTGGTGGTCGAGGAGTACCTGGGCTACGCGGAGAAGATCAAGCCCTTCCTCGCCGACACCACCCTCGTCCTGGACGAGGCGCTGAAGGCCGACAAGGTCGTCCTGCTGGAGGGCGGCCAGGGCACCCTGCTCGACGTCGACCACGGCACGTACCCCTTCGTGACCTCGTCGAACCCGACCGCGGGCGGCGCCTGCACCGGCGCCGGCATCGGCCCGACCAAGATCGACCGGGTCATCGGCATCCTCAAGGCCTACACCACCCGCGTCGGCTCCGGCCCGTTCCCGACCGAGCTGCTCGACGAGGACGGCGAGGCGCTGCGCCGGATCGGTGGCGAGCGCGGTGTCACCACCGGCCGCGACCGCCGCTGCGGCTGGTTCGACGCCGTCATCGCGCGCTACGCGACCCGGGTCAACGGCCTCACCGACTTCTTCCTCACCAAGCTGGACGTGCTGACCGGCTGGGAGCAGATCCCGGTCTGCGTCGCGTACGAGATCGACGGCAAGCGCGTCGAGGAGCTCCCCTACAACCAGTCGGACTTCCACCACGCCAAGCCGATCTACGAGACGCTGCCGGGCTGGACCGAGGACATCAGCAAGGCGAAGACCTTCGCCGAGCTGCCGAAGAACGCCCAGGCGTACGTGAAGGCGCTGGAGGAGATGTCGGGCGCGCCGATCTCGGCCATCGGCGTCGGCCCGGGCCGCGACGAGACGATCCAGATCAACTCGTTCATCTGAGCCTGATCCTCGGCTGACACTTCGAGGGCCCCGCGGGATCCGTCCCGCGGGGCCCTCGTTTTGCCTCGCGCGGCAGATTTGCACTAGTGCAAACATCTCTTGCTTCTAGTGCAGGGCGGCGCTACGTTCGGATCATGACCGCGAAGCTGCCCTCACCCGTCGTCCTCACCGGCCGCCACATCCGCCTGGAGCCGCTGGAGCGCCGCCACCTCGCCGACCTCTGGACGGCCGTCGGCTCCGACCCCGAGGTCTGGCGCTGGACCATGCACCTGCCGCCCGTCTCGGAGCAGGAGTTCGGCGCGGTCCTCGACATCCGCGTCGCCGAGGCGGCGGCCGGCGAGTCGGTGAACTTCGCCGCCGTCGACCTCGCGAGCGGCCGGGCCGTCGGCGTCACCGGCTACCACGACCTCAGCGCGCAGGACGAGTCCGTCGAGATCGGCGGCACCTGGTACGCCCGCTCGGTCTGGCGCACGGCGGTCAACACCGAGGCCAAACTGCTGCTCCTCTCCCACGCGTTCGAGGACCTCGGCATGGGCCGCGTCTTCTGGAAGACCGATGCCCGCAACGAGCGCTCCCGCACCGCGATCCAGCGCCTCGGCGCCCAGTACGAGGGCACCCTCCGCCGCCACCGCCGGCGCCCCGACGGCACCTGGCGGGACAGCGCCTACTTCTCGATGCTCGCCGAGGAGTGGCCGGCGGCCAAGTCCCGTCTGGCCGAGCGGCTTTCACGGGGCTGAGCCACCGGACCGGCGGAGTGCGAGGGGGTGCGGAGGCTATTTCCGCTCGCCTCGGGCGGAATGGCCGGCCGCGAACTCGCGCTTGGCCGCGCGGGGTTCACAGGCCTGGATGTTCACCAGCCAGACCAGCCAGCCGACGAACAGGACGGCGAGCAGGAGCGCCGACAATCCGGCGACGAGAAGCGCATTCACCGGGATGCGGAAATGCGCCGGGGTGGATGGGGCCGGTGGGGAGGGCCGAGGGGCGTGGGGAGTGGCATGGCTGTCTCCGGTCGGTGATTTCGGGCGCCGCGACCATGCATCTGATGTGTCATTACGGCCGAATATCGGCTGTTAGACGACTGTTTGACGACTGTTTAGGCGGCAACAAGTCAGTGAGTGACACGGATGACCATAGGGTCAAGGTGCCAGAGTTGCTACCGAGCGGGAAGACGTTCACTCCATCGTGGGGTATCCCCCATTTTGGTAGCTAGGGCCCGGTACGCGCGGCACACTTCACCGGAAGCATCGACGCGAGCCGCGACCCGGAGAAGAGAGTCATGCCACCCCGCTTGTCGCCGACCGTGCGCCAGCAGCGCCTCGGGATCGAGTTGCGCAGGATGCGCGAGCTCGTGGGCGTCACGCCCAAGAGCCTGGCCGCCACCATCGGCACCGACCTGCCCAAGATCTCCCAGATGGAGAACGGGAAGTCGGGCATCAGCGCCGAGCGGCTCCGGATCTGGGCGCACACCTGCGGCTGCGAGGACGGCCCTTACCTGGACGCCCTGTTGGCGATGACGCAGGACCGGCGCAAGTACTGGTGGGACGGCTACCGCGGCCGGCTGCCGAACGCGATCATCGACATCGCGGAGATGGAGCACCACGCCTCCTCCCTGTCCATCCTGAACAGCACCTTCATCCCCGGCCTGCTGCAGACCCCGGACTACGCCGCCGCGGTGTTCGAGCGGCTTCCCCCCCAGTACCGGCAGGAGGCGGACATCCGGAAGGCGTTCCGGATCCGGCGCCAGCAGATCTTCGTCGACCACCCGAAGCCGTACAGCGCGTTCCTCCACGAATCCGCGCTGCGCATGCAGTTCGGCGGCCCGGACGTGCTGCGCGACCAGCTGCGGGGCCTGCTGGAGAACTCCGAACGACCCGGGGTGGAGATCCGGGTGATCCCGTTCAGCGTGCCCACCTACACCGGCTCCGGGGAGAGCCTGTACCTCGCCCGCGGGCCCGTCCCGGAGCTCGACACCGTCCAGATCGATCTCTCCCACGGGCCGACATTCGTGCACACCCAGGTCGAACTGGCCTCCTACCGCCGGATCAAGGAGGAGACCGCGGCGATCGCGCTCGGACCGGACGAGTCCCGGGAGTTCATCCGGTGCTTGCTGAAAGACTTCGCATGAATACCTGGCGCAAGGCCTCGGCCAGCGGTGAGAGCACCGACTGCGTCGAGGTCAGAGCCGCGGGCGAACTGGTGGAGATCCGCGAGTCGGACCGGCCCGAGGTCGTCGTGCGGACCACCCCGCGCAAGTGGGCCGCCTTCGTCCGCGGGGTGAAGTCCGGGGAGTTCGACCGGTACGGGGACTTCACCCGGCCCTGATGCCCGACCCTGACGTCCGACCCTGACGTCCGACCGTGATCCCGGCCGTGATTCCCGACCCCGCCCGGCGCGTGCGGCGGCGCCGCCGACCGGCCCCGCTCCTTGCGCCCCGGCCCCCGCTCCTTGCCCTAGGCTGGCAGCCCACAGTGGACCCTGCGCCCGACACGGCACTCCGGGTGGGGTGCGCGTGCGGGAGAAATCGGAGCATCCGAGGATGGCTCGGCACCTGATCACCAGCGCCCTTCCGTACATCAACGGGATCAAGCACCTGGGCAACATGGTCGGGTCCATGCTCCCGGCGGACGTCTACGCCCGCTACCTGCGCCGACGCGGGCACGAGGTGCTGTTCATCTGCGCCACCGACGAGCACGGCACGCCCGCCGAACTCGCCGCCCAGGAAGCCGGGTTGCCGGTCGCGGTGTTCTGCGCCCGGGCGCACGACGCGCAGCGGGCGGTGTACGACGGCTTCGGGCTCTCCTTCGACCACTTCGGCCGCAGCTCCTCGCCGCAGAACCGGGAGATCACCCAGGAGATCGCCCGCGAGCTCCAGCGCAACGGCTTCATCGAGGAGCGCGCGATCCGCCAGGTGTACTCCAACGCCGACGGCCGCTTCCTGCCGGACCGCTACATCGTCGGCACCTGCCCGCACTGCGGCTACGACAAGGCCCGCGGCGACCAGTGCGAGAACTGCACCCGGGTGCTGGACCCGACCGACCTGCTGGAGCCGCGCTCGGCGATCAGCGGCAGCGCCGACCTGGAGGTCCGGGAGACCCGCCACCTGTTCCTGCTCCAGTCCAAGCTCACCGAGGAGGTCGAGGACTGGATCGACGCCCACGCCGACGACTGGCCGGTGCTGGCCTCCTCGATCGCCCGCAAGTGGCTGACCGAGGGCCTCCAGGACCGCTCGATCACCCGCGACCTGGAGTGGGGCGTCCCGGTGCCGGCCGACGTGTGGCCCGAACTGGCCGCAGAGGGCAAGGTGTTCTACGTCTGGTTCGACGCCCCGATCGAGTACATCGGCGCCACCAAGGAGTGGGCGGACGCGGCCCCGGCCGGGCACCTGCGGGACTGGAAGTCCTGGTGGTACGAGGCCGACGAGAGCGTCCGGTACACCGAGTTCATGGGCAAGGACAACGTCCCGTTCCACACCGTGATGTTCCCGGCCACGCTGCTCGGCTCGCGCCGCCCCTGGAAGAAGGTCGACTACGTCAAGGCCTTCAACTGGCTGACGTACTACGGCGGGAAGTTCTCCACCAGCCAGCGGCGCGGCGTCTTCGGCAACGACGCGCTGGACCTGCTGCCCGCCGACTACTGGCGCTACTTCATGATGGCGCACGCGCCCGAGTCGGACGACTCCAGCTTCACCTGGGACCTGTTCGCCTCGGTCGTCAACAAGGACCTCGCCGACACCCTCGGCAACTTCGTCAACCGGGTGCTCACCTTCAGCCGCAAGCGCTTCGGCGACGACGTCCCGGGCGGCCACGCCCCGGGCGAGGCCGAGCAGCGCCTCGGCGAGCAGGTCGCCGGGCTGCTCGCCGAGTACGAGGCCCAGCTGGACGCGCTCAACTTCCGCAAGGCGGCGCAGGCCCTGCGCGCGCTGTGGAGCGCGGGCAACGCGTACCTGGACGAGAAGGCGCCCTGGCTCCAGGTGAAGACCGACCCGGAGGCGGCGGCGCTGACCCTGCGCACCGCGATGAACCTGATCCACCTGTACGCGGTGGTCTCCGAGCCGTTCATCCCGACCACGGCGGCGGCCATGCGCGGCGCCTTCGCGCTGCCCGCGGACTCGCCGGCCGCCACCCGCGACTGGATCGGCCCGGAGGAGGCGCGGGCGCTGGACCTGGTGCCGGCCGGGACGGCGTTCACGGTGCCGCCGGTGCTGTTCGCCAAGATCACGGACGAGGACCTGGCGGCCTGGACGGAGCGCTTCGGCGGCTCGGCGGGCTGAGCGGCGGGACGGCTGGACGGCGGCGGGGCCCGGGGTGATCCCCGGGCCCCGCCGCCGTTCTCGTACCGCCGTACCGTCCTGCCGACGCGCCGCCCTCAGCCGAGCAGGTCCAGCGCGCCCGTCCCGGTGAGGTCGTACGCCCCCGCGAGGACCAGGACGAGCAGCACCGCCAGCGTCAGCCCCGTGTAGTGCAGCCGCCCGAACAGGTTCCACCAGCGCCCGCGCCAGGCCAGCACCGTGCAGAGCGCCATCACCGGGGAGAGCGCCAGGGCCGTCAAGACCAGGACCGGGACCACCGTCAGCAGCGGCGAATCGCCCAGGAACAGCGTCTGGTTGAGCGCGTTGGCGTCCGCCGTCAGCAGGGCGAAGCAGCCGGTGGCGGCGAGCAGCAGCGCCCCGGTGGTCCAGCCGAGCAGCCGTACGGCCGGCCGGTCGGCCCGGCCCCGGCGGCGGGCCAGGCGGACCGCCGCCGCCACCGGCCAGCCGAGCAGGGTGAGGGCGAGGACGGCGAGGCTGCCGACGGCGACCGCCTGGTGCGGGCCGGGTGCCTGGTACCAGGCGAGCCGCTGGTAGGCGATGGTCGGGTCGGCGTCGGTGAGCAGCGTGAGGGTGCCGTCGGCGGCCCGCTGGAAGGCGATCCGCGCGGTGCCGCCGACCTGCTGGAACAGGCCGGGTTCGAGCTGCTCCCAGTGCGTCTCGGCCGCCTCCGGGTCCCGGGTGACGGGGCCGGTGACGGTGAGCCGGCCGTGCTCGGCGGTGACGTGAAGGGAGGCCATCAGGGCGGCGGCCCGGGTGAGGTCGGCGTGGCTGGTGCGGGTGGAGCGGTAGTCGCCGGCGTAGGCGTCCAGGCCCCCGGTGAGCGGCGCGGTCGCGGCGGCCGGGGGCGCGGGCAGGAAGCGGTCCAGGAAGGCGGTGAGCACCTGCTGGGTTGCCCAGCCGCCGCTGGCGTCGGTGCCGTCGCCGTTGAGGGTCACGTAGAGGCCGAGGCCGCGCTGGGGCAGCAGGGCGAGGTTGCTGTGGAAGCCGGGCACGTCGCCGTCCTTGACCAGCAGCTGCTCACTGCCGTGGGTGCGCTGCTCCAGCAGGTAGGCCAGGCCGGGCAGACGCGGGTCGGGGCCGTAGTGGCGGGCGAGCAGCCGCTCGGCCGTCGCCGGGTCGAGGATCCGCCGGGCGTCCGGGCCGCCCTGCGGGAGCAGGGCGAGCAGCAGCTTCGCCATGTCGTCGGCGGTGGTGACGGCGGCGGCGCCGGTGGGCGTCCAGGGGCCGTAGAGGCCCGCGGTCCCGGTCTGGCCGTCGCCCTCGGGGCGGTGGCCGCGGGCGAGGTCGGCGTCGATCGCGGCGGGGTGGGGCTGGCTGAAGGTGGTGCGGTCCATCCCGAGGGGCTGGAGGACGTGCTGGGAGACGTACTGGTCGAAGGGCTGCCCGGAGACCGTCTCGACCAGGTAACCGGCCAGCGCCACACCGTAGTTGTCGTACGCGGCGGCGGTGCCGGGGGCGCGGACCCGGTCCGGCTGGTGGGCGGCGAGCGAGGCGCCGAGGCCCTCGACCCGCTCGGGCCCGGCCTGGGCGAGGCCCATGAAGCTGTCGTCGAAGCCCGCGGTGTGGGTGAGCAGGTTCTCGACGGTGACCGGGCGGCCCGGGTAGCCGTCCCTGACCTTGAAGGCGGTCAGGTAGCGGTTGACGTCGGTGCCCAGGTCCAGCTTCCCCGCCGCGACCTGCTGGAGGACGGCGACGGCGGTGAACACCTTGGCGTCGGAGCCCATGAAGAAGGCGGTCCGCGCCGGGTCGACGGGCCGGTTCGTCCGGGTGTCGGCGACGCCGTAGCCGCCCGAGAAGACCTCCCGCCCGCCGGCCACCACGGTCACTGCGGCGCCGGGGATGCGGTGCTCGGCGAGCAGCCGGGGGAGCAGCTCGTCGAACAGGGCTCTCACCTGGACGGGGTCGGCCGGGGAGGGCGGCGCACCGGTGGCGGCCGTCGGCACGCCGGTTCCGGCCGTCGGCGCACCGGTTCCGGTCGCGTGCCCGGCGGCGTGGGCCGGGGTGAGGCCGTGGAGGAAGAGGCCGAGGGCGGCCAGCACCAGGACCAGACGGACCAGCGGACGGCCGGCGGCGAAGCGCTTGGACATGGCGAACTCCCTTGATCATTGCGGTGGTTGGCGGGGATCCGGCGCTCCGCTGACGGGCCGCTTCCGGACACCTCGAACGCTAGGCCGGGGGCGGTGGGCCGGGGCAGGGACCCTGGGCGTCGATCGGGGGGTGTACCCAGGTACCGCCGAGAGGGGGCCGAGGCCCCGTGAACAGGGCGGCGGGGTAGGGCAGTCTGGTGGTCCGCAGGGTCGGGACGGCGGCCGCGAGGCCGGTACGGAGGGGGACGGACAGTGACAACGGGCAGCGTGGGCAAGGAAGTCGGGGACGGCGCCGAGGCCGCCGGGCGGAGCGCGGGCACGCCGCTCGACCGGGCGCGCCGGGCCGTACGGGACCTGCTGCGCGCGACGGCGCTGGCCGGGTTCGCGGTGCCGCAGCTGCTGCTGCTCGTCGCCGCCACGGTCACCGCCGTCCTGCTGGGCGTGGGCCTCGGCGTCCTGCTGGTGCCGGCGACCGTCCTCGCCGTCCGGGCCCTGGCCGGCCGCCGCCGCACGCTGGCCGCCCGCTGGTCCGGCGTCGCGGTCCGCGAACCGTACCGGCCGCTGCCGCCGGCCGAGCCGGGCCTCAAGGGCGCCTGGCAGCGCTGCCGGGCCCTGCTCGGCGACCCGGCCACCTGGCGGGACCTGCTCTGGCTGCTGGTCGACCCGGTGATCGGCTTCACCGTGGCGCTGTTCCCGCCGGCCCTGGTCGCCTTCGGCCTCTTCGGCCTGCTGCAGCCCTGGCTCTGGGAGCCGATCGCCTCGGCCGACGGCAACACCTGGTACTGGTGGGTGCACGTGACGGACCCGGGCAGCGCCCGGATCGCCGTCCTGCTCGCCGTCCCGACCCTCCTGGCCGGTCCGGCGATCGCCCCCGGCGCGCTGCGCGGCCACACCGCGCTGGCCGGGGCCCTGCTCGGCCCGACCGCCCGCGCCGAGGCGCTGGCCGCCCAGCGCAAGGTCGTCCACCTGACCGAGACCCGGCGCGACGCGCTCACCGCCCAGGCCGCCGAACTGCGCCGGATCGAACGGGACCTGCACGACGGCGCGCAGGCCCGGCTGGTGGCCATGGGGATGAACCTGGGCGTCGCCGAGCGGCTGGTCGAACGGGACCCGCAGGCCGCGAAGCAGCTGCTCGCCGAGACCCGCCAGGCCTCCGCCACCGCCCTCAACGAGCTGCGCGACCTGGTCCGCGGCATCCACCCGCCGGTCCTCGCCGACCGCGGACTGGCCGACGCCGTACGGGCCCTGGGCATGGACAGCCCGCTGAACGTCACGGTCACCGCCGACCTGCCCGGCCGCGCCGAGGCGCCGGTCGAGTCCGCCGTCTACTTCGCCGTCTCCGAGGCCCTGACGAACGCCGCCAAGCACGCGGGCGCGAGCCGGGTCGACGTCCAACTCTGGTACCAGGACGGCACCCTGAAGGCCCAGGTCACCGACGACGGCACCGGCGGCGCCGACCCCTCGCGCGGCACCGGGCTGCGCGGCCTGGAACGGCGGCTTGCTACCTTCGACGGCGTCCTGGCCGTCCGCAGCCCGCTCGGCGGCCCCACGACCCTGACGATGGAGCTGCCGTGCGAGTTGTCCTCGCCGAGGACCTCTTCCTCCTGAGGGACGGACTGGTCCGGATGCTGGAGGCCTACGACTTCGAGGTCGTGGCCGCGGTGGACACCGGACCGGCCCTCCTGGAGGCCCTGCTCACCGAACGCCCGGACGTGGCCGTCGTCGACGTGCGGCTGCCCCCGACGTTCACCGACGAGGGCCTCCAGGCCGCCCTGGAGGCGCGCCGGCGGATCCCCGGGCTGCCGGTGCTGGTGCTCTCCCAGTACGTCGAGCAGCTCTACGCCAAGGAGCTGCTCGCCGACGGCACCGGCGCGATCGGCTACCTGCTGAAGGACCGGGTCTTCGACCCCGACGAGTTCGTGGAGACGGTCCAGCGGGTGGCGGCCGGCGGCACCGCGCTCGACCCGCAGGTGATCGCCATGCTGGTCGGCAGCAACGAACGCAACAAGCCGCTGGACCGCCTGACGCCGCGTGAGCGCGAGGTGCTGGGCCTGATGGCGGAAGGCCGCTCCAACGCGGCGATCGCCGAACGGATGGTGATCACCGAGCGGGCGGTGAAGAAGCACACCGCCAACATCTTCCTCAAGCTCGACCTGCCGCCCTCGGAGGAGGACCACCGGCGGGTGCTGGCCGTGCTGGCCTTCCTCCAGGTCGCGCCCTGAGCCGTCCTCAGTCCTCGGCGCCCTGGGTCGTGGTTCCCTCGGGCGTGGTCTCCGCGGCCACCCAGTCGAGGTAGCCCGGACTGCCGCCCGTCACCGGTACGGCGACCAGCTCGGGCGTCTCGTAGGAGTGCCGATCGGCCAGGAACGCGCCCAGCCGGTCCACGAGTTCGGCCCTGGTCTTGAGGTCGATCCGCCACTCCTCGGCGTCCTGCACCTCGCCGTCCCACCAGTACACCGACCGTACGGGGTACACCTGGGCGCAGGCCGCCAGCCGCTCCCGCACCACGGCGGACGCCAGGGCCCGGGCCCGCTCCTCGCTCTCGTGGGTCGTGGTCACCACGACGAAGCGCCGCTCACTCGCTGTCATGCGCCGACGGTACCCCGGGACGGGTCGGCCGAATTCCCGTTGCCCCGGCCGGACGGCGGTTGCCACGATCGGCCGATGACGACCTTCACCGGCCCCGACGGCACCCGGCTCGGCTACCGCGTGCTCGGCCGGGGCGAGCCGCTGCTCGTCCTCGCCGGCGGCCCGATGCGCGACGCCGCGTACCTCGGCGACCTCGGCGGCCTCTCCGCGCACCGCGCCCTGCACGTCCTCGACCTGCGCGGCACGGGCCGCTCGGAGCGCCCGGCCGACCCGGCGGACCACCGGGTCGACCGGCAGGTGGCGGACGTCGAGGCCTTCCGGACCCACCTCGGACTCGACCGGGTGGACCTCCTCGCCCACTCCGCCGGCTGCTCGCTCGCCACCCTGTACGCGCTGCGGCACCCGGAACGCACCGGTCGGCTGGTGCTGGTCACGCCCAGCCTCCGGATCTTCGGCAGCACCTCCTCCGAGGACGACTACCGCGAGGCGGCCGAGGCCCGCGGCCTCGCCGAGGAGGAGTGGTACCCGGCCGCCCGGGCCGCCGTCCGCACCGCCTTCGCCGGCGGCGCCGCCGACCCCGACGCCGTGGCACCGCTCTTCCACGGCACCTGGGACGCCGCCGCCCGCGCCCACGAGGCCGACCGCACCGCCCAGAGCCACCCGGAGGCCGCCGCGGCCTACCACGGCGGCGGCTTCCAACCCGCCGACGTCCGCGCCGCCGTGGCCGAACTCGCCTCCCCGGCACTCCTGTTGGCCGGCGAGTACGACCCCGACCCGAGGCCCGGGGCGGTCCGCGCCACGGCCGCGCTGTTCCGCCACGCCCGTACCGCCGTCCAGCCCGCCGCCGGCCACTACCCGTGGCTCGACGACCCGGCCGCCTTCAGCCGTACGGTGGCCGCCTTCCTCGCACCCTGAAGCGGCGCGCCGCACGGACGGTCCCACCCCCGCCCCCGCCAACCCGCAAGGCCCCGCCGGGGCCGCCGGGTCAGTCCCGGCGGGCCGTGTGGACGGTCATCGCGGAGAGGTAGAAGGCGTCCGGCCGGTGCAGGATCCCGGTGGGGGCGTCCTCGTCGAGCAGGGCGTCCAGGGTGGCCCGGTCCTCGGTGTCGAGCTGTTCGGCGAGCCGGTCGCGCAGCCGGGTCAGCTGGACGTGCAGGTAAGCGCGGACCGGGCCGGCGAGCGGGGCGGGGTGGTCGACCAGGAAGGTGCGGGTGCCGGTCGGGGTCAGCCCGGCCCGCCCGAGCATGGCCGGCCAGTCCTCGATCTCCTCGGTGCTGTCCGGCAGTTCGGCCCGCATGGTGGTGAAGCCGTCCTCGTGGGCGGCGTCCATCCGGGCCTGGAGGCCGGGCCGGCCGAGGCCGAAGTCGCGCGGCAGGTAGCGCGCGGGCAGGCCGCGTTCGGCGACGGCGAGCAGGCCGCCGGGCCGCAGCGCCCCGGCGAGCGAGGTGAGCGCGGCCTGCTGGTCGCCGAGGTGGTGGATGGCGTTGCCGGACCAGATCAGGTCGGCCTCGCCGAGCTTGTCGAACTCGGCGGGCAGGTCGGCCTGTCGGGTGCCGAGCCGGCCACCGGAGCGGACCCGGGCGCGCTCCAGCAGGGCGGCCGACTGGTCGACGGCCACCACCTCGGCCGCCGGGAAGACCTCCGCCAGCAGTCCGGCGATCACCCCGGGCCCGCTGCCGACGTCGAGGACCCGCCGAACCGCGCCCTCGCCGTGCAGGCCGAGCAGCCACCGCCCGGCCTCGGTGACGGCGCCGGCCCGCAGGTCGCCCTCCAGCTCCAGGTGCGCGGCGAGCGCGTCCCAGTCGAAGTCGGCGGCGGGGACGTGCCCGTGGGAGTGCCCGTGGGACGGGCCGTGGGAGTGGGAGTGGTCGTGCTGGTGCGCTGACATCAGGGTTTCTCCGATCGTGGGTTGACGAAAGCTTCCCCGCTCAGGCGGGCACGGCGGCACCGGACGCGCGGTACCGCACGACGGCCCGCTCGACCTCCTCCGCCGCGAGGTCGTGGTCGAGCGCGAAGGCGGCCGCCGCGCCCATCCCGGCGACGGTGACCACCTGGGCGCGCGGGTCGGCGACGTTGCCGACCGCCCAGACGCCGGGGAGGCTGGTGCGGCCGGTCCGGTCGGTGGTGACCCAGCCGTTGTCGTCCCGGGCGCAGTCGAGGCCGAAGAGCAGCGCGTCCCGGGGCACCGGCTGCGGGAAGACGAACACCGCCTCGCGCGGCACCACCTGCCCGTTGGCGAGCTCGACGCCGCGCAGCCGCCCGTCGTCGGAGACCAGGCGGACGATCCGGCCATCGACCACCCGGACGTCCCGGGCGGCGAGCCGTTCCCGCTCGTCGTCGGTCAGTGCGAGGGTGTGCGCGAGCAGCACCACGTCCGCCGACCACTGCCGCAGCAGCAGCGCCTGATTGACCGCTCCCGGGCCGGTGCCGAGCACGCCGAGCGGGCGGTCGCGGACCTCCCAGCCGTGGCAGTACGGGCAGTGCAGCACATCCTGGCCCCACCGCTCGACCAGGCCGGGCAACTCCGGCAGGCCGTCCCGCAGCCCGGTGGCGACGACCACCCGGCGCGCGTGCAGCACCGGCCCGCCGGCCAGGTGGACCACGAAGCCCGGCGCCGCGGACCCGGCCGGACCGGCACCGGCATCGGCAGGCTCGATGTGCTCGACCCGGGCGTCGATCAGGTCCGCCCCGTACCGGGCGACCTCCTCCCGCCCGACCGCCAGCAGCTCCGCCGGGGGCATGCCGTCCCGGCTCAGGTAGCCGTGCATGTGGGCGGCGGGCGCGTTGCGCGGCTCGCCGGCGTCCACCACCGCGACCCGGCGCCGGGCCCGGCCCAGCACCAGCGCGGCGTTCAGCCCCGCCGCTCCGGCGCCGACCACCACCACGTCGTAGCGCTCGCTCTCCCTGATCCCGGTCACCCCGGCTGTCCTGGTCGTCCCGGTCGTCTCGCCCATGGCGCTCACCTCCACCGCCAGGCTGCGGCCCACCCCACCGGATCGGCAAGCAATGTTGCCGCCTCAGCAAACCCCGGCCCCGAGCCGACCCCGCCCTCAGCCCACCTCGGCGGCCCGCGCCCCCGTCCGCCGCCAGTACGACCGGGCGGCCACCGCCAGCGCGACCCCGTACCCGGCGAACCCGCACATCCCCACCCAGGCGACCTCCAGCGCGCTCTGCTCACCGGCGAACTCGCCCAGCCTGATCCGCGTCACCCCGGCGGTGCACAGCCCCAGGTAGCCGACCCCGACCACCCCGTACGGCGCCAGCGTGGCCGCACCCAGCAGGGCCGGGGTGAGCGGCAGCCAGCGCGGCACCCGGCGGCCGCGCAGCGGCAGGGTCCAGCGCGGGAAGACCTGCCCCCACGGACGGACCAGCCCCCAGAGCAGGAACACCCCGAGCAGCGCCAGCAGCATCGTGCCGTCCAGTCCCCAACGCTCCAGGGCGAGCCAGAGCCCGGAGGAGCCGTTGCGCACATAGCTCGCGTACATCCGGTCACCGCTGATCCCCGCGAAACTGCCGCCGAGCGCCCAGACCAGCTTCATCAGCACGTACGGCACGAACGCCAGAGTCCCTGTCCAGGCGGCGAGTTGGACGAGCGGTGGAGCCGCCGTGGGAGCCGGCGCGGCCTGCCCGGCCCGGCCGGCACGGGCACCGGGCCGCAGTCCCAGGGCGGCCCTGGCCAGCAGCACCGCCCCCAGCGCCGCCAGGGCGCGCCCCACCGTGTCGGGGACGCTGTCCACCCGCTGGCCGAACACCAGCGTCACCAGGTCCATCAGCAGGCTCCAGGCCCCCACCGCGGCCGCCCCGCAGAGCAGCCACAGCAGCCGCTGCGGCCGCACCGGTTTCCGGCGCGCCACCAGCGCTCCGGCGACGGCCGAGAGCAGCCCCACGCCGGCCACCACCCACCCCGGCCAGTGCGCGCCGAACAGCGCCGTCCCGCTCAGCCCGCACCCCACCCCGAACCCGGCGTACCCGAGCCCCCAGCCGGCCACCGCCCACCCGCTTCTCACCATGCCGCCAGGCTCACCCGCGCCACCCGCGCCGCCCCTCCCCCGGCACGGTGATCCCCCTCCCCCACCCGGGGGACCCCGCACCACGCGCGGCGGATATCACTCCAACTCGCAGTCCCCGACGCACAACTGAGCCAGCACCAGGGGAACAACCCCATGCGAGGCTTCATCGGCAGCCTCGACCACGACGACCGTGTCCGGACCACCGGTGCCGCGAGCCTCCCCAGCGACCCGCTCGACGGCCAGCCCGGCGATCACCGGCCCGCGCACCGTGGACCACGGTGCCACCATCGTCCTGCCCGGCCTCGACGACCAGCCGGGACGGGAAAGCGTGGCACAGTGTATTGCGGCGCGATACACTGGCACCATGAAGACCATCACGCAGCGCGAACTCGCGGCGCGGTCCAAGGCCGTACTCGACGACGTCGAAGCCGGCGAGATCTACCACGTCACCCGCAACGGCACGGAGATCGCCGAAGTCCGACCGATCAGCAACCGCCGACGGTTCGTCCCCGTGGAAGAGCTCCAGCGCAAGTGGCGGAGCGCACCCGCCGTCGACGCCGCACAGCTGCGGGCCGAGGCCGACACCTTCTACGGCGACGAGGACCGGGTCGAGGGCGGCGGCGACCCGTGGGAGCGCGCGTGAGCGAACGACGCCAGTGCGGCCTGCTCGACACCTGTGTGGTGATCGATCTGCCGCAGATCGATCCGGAACTCCTGCCGTTCGAGGTCGCCGTGCCCTCGGTGGTGCTGGCCGAGCTCTCCCAGGGTGTCGCCATGGCCAAGGACCCAGTGCAGATGCTGGCCAGGGCCCAACGGCTGGCCGACGTGGAGGCGGAGTTCACCGCCCTCCCGTTTGACCGTGAGGCCGCCCGGCGATTCGGAACACTGATCGCACTCACGATCCAGGCCAAGCGCGACCCCCGCCCTCGCCGCATGGGCCTGATGATCGCTGCCACCGCCGCCGCCCACGGCCTACCGCTCTACACCCGGAAGGCGGACGACTTCATCGGCCTGGAGCAGGGGATCGAGGTCATCGCGGTATAGCCGCTCCGACCGGGCCACCCCGCCCGGCCGTGGTGGCCGGGCGGGCCGGGGCTCATCCCCTCGGGGCGGCGAAGCAGTGGACGGTGACGGTGCGGCCGGAGGCCCACCGCTGGTCGCCGCTGCCGAGGTGGGTCCAGCCGAGGCGGCGGTAGAGGGCCACGGCGGCGGTGTCGGTGGCGAGGACGTCGAGCACGGGGTGCAGGCCGAGCGCCCGCGCGTGCGCCACGGCGCAGGCCAGCAGCCGGGCGCCGATGAGGTGGCCGCGCGCCGTGGGGGCGACGTAGAGGCGGCCGATCACGCTGGTGAGCTCCGGGCGGCCGCCGGTGCGGTGGCTCCACAGGGCGGGGGCGAGGTCGTCCGGGGTGCTGCGGGCGAGGCCGACGTGTCCGGCGAGCCGGCCGTCCGACTCGGCGATCCAGGCGGCGAGCTGGCCGTCCGGGGTCAGCCAGGCGGCGGGGCGGTCGGGCCAGTCGGCGGGATAGCCGTCGGCCGCGTGGACGTCGCCGAGCACCCGGACGCAGTCGGCGAGGTCGTCGGCGCGGCGCGGTCGGACCAGCACCCCCGCTCCGGCCTGCCGTGAGTGGGACGCGACGACGGTGGCGCGTTCTTCGAGGTCTGCCATGCCGGTACGTTACCGGCCGGGCCTCACCGTCGCAGCAGGTCGACGACCCCGGTCAGGTCCTCCTCGCCACTGCCGATCTCCAGCCTGCGCTCCATCAACCGGAAGTACGGCTCCAGCAGTTCGGCGCTCACCCCCTGCTCCTCGGCGGTGCTCAGCAGCGTCTGCCGGCCGGCCACCTGCATCGCCAGGTTGGACACCACACCCTGGGTGTAGTCGCCGCTCTCCAGCTGCTCCGCGGTCCTGGCCACCGAGCCGGACATCGCGGCGAGCCAGCCGCCCAGCAGCGGCGCCAGCTCGCTCGGCGCCACGTCCTCGCCGCGGACCAGCGCGAAGGCGTGCGCGATCCCGGCGAACATCCCGTACATCCCGCTGAGCAGCGCCACGTCGTGCAGCGCCGCGTACCCGGCGTCCGCGCCCACGTACCGGGTGCCGGCCGGGACGGCGAGCGTGGCCCCGTGCTCCTCGAACAGCTCGGACGAGCCGCTGTAGAACACGTACGCCCCGGTCGCCGGGACGCCGATCATCGGCGGGACGGCCATGATCCCGCCGTCCAGGTAGCGGGCGCCGCGCTCCTCGGCCCAGGAGGCGCGGGCGCGGGCCTGCGCGGGGGTGCTGGTGACCAGGTTGACCAGGTCCTTGCCGGTCAGGTCGACGCCGTCCAGCGCCTCCGGCACGGAGGCGTCGTCGAGCAGGCAGACGACGACCAGCCGGTTCGCGGCGACCGCCTCCGCGGCGGTGGCGGCGACGGCGGCACCGCGGGCGGCGAGCCCCTCGGCGCGGGCGGCGGTGCGGTTCCAGACGGTCAGCGGGTGCCCGGCGGCGAGCCAGGCCCCGGCCAGCGCGGTACCCATCGCGCCGAGGCCGAGCAGGGTGAGCGGGGTGGACGGGGTGTTCAGGGCGGGCGTGGTCTCGGACGCGTTCTCAACGGGGTTGGTTGCCATGGCAGTCAGCCTCCGCGCTGCCCCCGGAAACGATCAAGTACGCACTTCGGAGTGGGTGGTTACCCTGGGGTCAGTATCCAGGTCGGAGGTTCGGAAGGGGTGGGCATGGCGACCGTGCCGAGGCCGGGGGCGTACATCTGCGGGACGGACGCCGCGATGGACGTGATCGGCGGCAAGTGGAAGGTGTCGATCCTCTGGGCCCTGGGCGAGCGCCCGCGCTGCCGCTTCGGCGAGCTGCGCCGGCTGCTGCCGGGGATCACCGAGAAGGTGCTGGCCGCGCACCTGCGCGAGATGGAGGCGCACGGCATCGTGCACCGGGAGGCGTACGAGGAGGTGCCGCCGCGGGTCGAGTACGCGCTGACCGAGGCGGGGCACCGCCTCAACACGGCGCTGGGGCCGCTGGGCGACTGGGGCCGGGAGCACCTCCTGGGCGGGGCGCCGCACCCGGCGTAGCGCGGCCGCACGGGGCGCCGTACCCGGCGTGGCGCGGCCCAGGGAAGGGCCCTACGCGATCGCGGCCGACACCACCGCCGCCACCGCGATGTTGCAGGAGGCGGACACCCACACCGCCGGGTGCGGCTCCGGCTCGACCAGGATCGCGCCGAGCTTTCCCGGCGTCAGCAGGTCCACCAGCCAGAACGCGACGGCCATCAGCACCAGCCCGAGCAGGCCGTAACAGGCCGTCGACAGCAGGCCCTTGGCGAAGTCGGCGTAGGTGTACATGATCGCGGTGAAGACGATGCCGCCGATGCCGAGCAGCGCGGAGCTGAGCAGGACGGCGGCGTTGCGGTTGCGCTCGACCCAGATCTGGTGGCCGAGCCTGCCGGGCGTCAGCAGGTCGACCAGGCCGATGCCGAGGAGCAGCAGCACCACGCCGAGGGCGCCGTAGGCCGCCGCCGCACCGAGCCCGTGCAGGATGTCGTTCATCGTGGTTCCAGCCCCCGGTCCGCTCACGCCAGCCCCCGACCGGCTGGTCAGGGCCCCCGACCGCCTTGGTCAAGGGTTGGCAAAAGATACCCCACCCGGGTGAGGGGCGGACCGGGATCCGGAAACCGGGGACGGGTCAGTCGTCCTCGTGCACCAGGTGGTCGACGCAGGCCGCGACGGCCAGCAGCAGGCCGGTGTCCGCGCCGTCGGCGATCTCCACCCCGTAGGTGTCGCGGATCCGGAACCACTTGCGGCTGATCCGGGCCAGGTCGTCGCCGTGCTGGTTCTCGATCCGGTAGTCCTTGTCGATCAGGTTGCCGTGGATCTTCAGCTCGCCGCCGGAGGCCAGCTCCACCAGGTACTTGTCCCGGAAGGGGGTGAACAGCTTCTCCCGGACGGTGGCGACCACCTCGCCGTCGGCGTCCTCGATCTTCATCGCGTCGCGGACGGTGAGCATCTTCTCCTTCACCACCGCGACCACCCGCCCGTGCGCGTCCTTCAGCTCGAAGGTGTCCCGCAGCCGCAGCACCTTGCCGTCCACCAGGTACGCCTTGCGGCCCCGGTCGTCCTCGATCCAGTAGTCGTCGCCGACCGCGAACAGCTTCTCCCTGACCAGGTACCGCACGTGCGACCTCCTCGTGTTGACGTCCGCCCCATTCGACCCCGGACCCCCGGCCGCGGGAAAGCACCGCCACGGGACGGCCGACCGGAAACCCCGTCGCACAACGGCCCCCGATCCCCTTCAATACGGCCATGCACCCTGACCTCACCACCGCCGAGCTGCGCAGCGAGCGCCTCGACCTGCTGCCGATCGCCCCCGGGCACGCCGAGGAGCTGGCGGCCGCGCTCGCCGACCCGGCCCTGCACGCCTTCACCGGTGGCCGCCCGGCCACCGTCGAGGAGCTGCGCGCCCGCTGCGCCCGGCTCGCCGCCGGCTCCCCCGACCCGGCCGAGGCCTGGGGCAACTGGGTGCTGCGGCTGCGCGCCGACGGCGCCCTCACCGGCTACGTGCAGACCACCGTCCGCCCCGACGGGGCCGAACTCGCCTGGGTGGTCGGCACCCCCTGGCAGCGCCGCGGCCTGGCCACCGAGGCCGCCCGCACCCTGCTCGCCCACCTCACCGCCGCCGGCGCCACCACCGCCGTCGCCCACATCCACCCCGACCACCACGCCTCCGCCAGGATCGCCACCGCCCTCGGCCTGCGCCGCACCGCCCACACCCAGGACGGCGAGACCCGCTGGCAGGCCGACCTCACCCGCCCGTAACCGCTCGTGGCCCCGCACCGGAATGCGGGCAGCGGGCGTGCGGTTTGATTGACGCATGGCATCTCGTGCACGTGTACGCGCCCCCGAACTGGTCGGGGCAGGCGGTTGGCTGAACACCGGCGGCAAGGAGCTCACGCTCGCCGACTTCCGGGGCAAGATCACCATCCTGGACTTCTGGACCTTCTGCTGCATCAACTGCCTGCACGTCCTGGACGAGCTGCGGGAGCTGGAGGAGGCGCACCGCGACACCGTGGTGATCGTCGGGGTGCACTCGCCGAAGTTCGTGCACGAGGCCGACCACCAGGCCGTGGTCGACGCCGTCGCCCGCTACGAGGTGCACCACCCGGTGCTGGACGACCCGGCGCTGGCCACCTGGAAGCAGTACGCCGTCCGGGCCTGGCCGACGCTGGTGGTGATCGACCCGGAGGGCTACGTGGTCGCCCAGCACGCCGGTGAGGGGCATGCCCACGCGCTCGCCCGGCTGGTCGAGGAGCTGGAGGCCGAGCACGCCGCGAAGGGCACGCTGCGCCGCGGCGACGGCCCGTACGTGGCGCCGGAGCCGACCGCGGGGGCCCTCAAGTTCCCCGGCAAGGCGGTCCGGCTGCCGAACGGCCACTTCCTGGTCGCCGACTCCGGCCACCACTCGCTGGTCGAGCTGGCCGAGGACGGCGAGACGGTGGTGCGCCGGATCGGCGACGGGCAGCGCGGGCTGGTGGACGGCGACGGCTCGGACGGCGCCGGCCCGCGGTTCAGCGAGCCGCAGGGCCTCGCGCTGCTGCCGGAGGGCTCGGCGTACGACGTGGTCGTCGCGGACACCGTCAACCACGCCCTGCGCGGCGTGCGCCTCGCCGACGGCCTGGTGACCACCCTGGCCGGCACCGGCCGCCAGTGGTGGCAGGGCTCGGCCACCGAGGGCCCGGCCCGCGAGGTGGACCTCTCCTCGCCGTGGGACGTCGCCTGGTTCGACGGCCGGGTGTGGATCGCGATGGCCGGCGTGCACCAGCTGTGGTCGTTCGACCCGGCCGCCGACACGGTCGCGGTCGCGGCCGGCACCACCAACGAGGGCCTGGTGGACGGGCCCGCCGCCGAGGCCTGGTTCGCCCAGCCGTCCGGCCTCGCGGTCTCCGCGGACGGCGAGCGGCTCTGGGTCGCCGACTCCGAGACCTCCGCGCTGCGCTGGGTTTCACGTGAAACAGGGGCGGTCCGGACCGCCGTCGGCACCGGCCTGTTCGACTTCGGCCACCGCGACGGCGCGGCCGACCAGGCGCTGTTCCAGCACCCGCTGGGCGTCACCGTGCTGCCGGACGGCTCGGTGGCCGTCGCCGACACCTACAACCACGCGCTGCGCCGCTACGACCCGGCCAGCGGTGAGGTCAGCACGCTGGCCACCGACCTGCGCGAGCCCTCGGGGGCGGTGCTGGTGGACGGCGACATCGTGGTGGTCGAGTCGGCCCGGCACCGGCTGACCAGGCTGCGGCTGCCGGAGGAGGCGGTGCGGGTCGAGTCGGTGGCGCACCGCACCCGGCGCGCGGCCACCGAGGTCGCCCCGGGCGCCTTCCGGCTGGACGTGGTCTTCGAGGCACCGAACGGCCAGAAGCTGGACGAGCGCTACGGCCCGTCCACCCGGCTGCTGGTCAGCTCGACCCCGCCCGAGCTGCTGGTCTCCGGCGCGGGCGCGGACACCGACCTCTCCCGTGAGCTGGTGCTCTCCGCCGAGGTCGCCGAGGGAGTGCTGCACGTCTCGGCGATGGCCGCCTCCTGCGACGACGACCCGGAGATCGAGTACCCGGCCTGCCACGTGCACCAGCAGGACTGGGGCGTGCCGGTGAAGCTGGTCGCCGACGGCGCCCGCCGCCTCCCGCTGGTCCTGGCCGGGATGGAGTAACCCGGAACAACGCTCGGCAGAACAGCGCGAAGGGGCCCGGCGGACGACCGCCGGGCCCCTTCCGCGTCCGCCGTCAGCCCTCCAGGAAGGCCTTGAGCGCGCTCGCCAGCAGGTACGGGTCCTCCGCGCCGCACAGCTCGCGCGCCGAGTGCATGGAGAGCGCCGCGATGCCGCAGTCCACCGTCTTGATGCCCAGCCGCGCCGCCGTGATCGGGCCGATCGTCGTACCGCAGGGCATGGCGTTGTTGGAGACGAAGGTCTGCCACGGCACGCCCGCCTTCTCACAGGCGGCCGCGAACACCGCCCGCCCGACGCCGTCGGTCGCGTAGCGGTTGTTGACGTTGACCTTGAGGATCGGCCCGCCGTTCGGCATCGGGTGGTGGCCCGGCTCGTGCCGCTCGCTGTAGTTCGGGTGGACGGCGTGGCCCATGTCCGAGGAGAGGCAGACGGTGCCGGCGAGGGCCCGGGCCCGGTCCTCGGTGGTGCCGCCGCGCGCGTGGACCGTCCGGTCCAGCACGGTGCCGAGCAGCGGGCTCTGCGCGCCGGTGTCGGACTCGCTGCCGGTCTCCTCGTGGTCGAAGGCGGCCAGCACCGGGATGTACGGCAGGCTGGCGGCGCCCTCGGCGGTGGCGACGGCGGCGAGCGCGGCGGTGGCCGCGTGCACCGAGAGCAGGTTGTCCAGGCGCGGGGCGGCCAGCAGTTCGCGGTCGCGGCCCAGGTAGGAGGCGGGCTGGACGTCGTGGGTCATGAGGTCCCAGCCGGCCACGTCGGCGGCGTCCAGACCGGCCCGCTGGGCGACGTAGGAGATCAGCGCGCCCTCGTCGACCGGGCCGAGGCCCCAGATCGGGGTGAGGTGGCGCTGCTTGTCGAGCTTCATGCCCTCGTTGACCTGGCGGTCCAGGTGGATGGCGAGCTGCGGCACGCGCAGCAGCGGCTCGTCCAGCTGGACCAGCCGGGCGGTGCCGTCCTTGAGCGCGAGCCGGCCGGAGAGGCCGAGGTCGCGGTCCAGCCAGGTGTTCAGCGGGACGCCGCCGTAGATCTCCACGGCGACCTGCCGCCAGCCCTCCGAGCCGGTGTCCGGCACGGGCTTGACCCGCAGGTTGGGCGAGTCGGTGTGGGTGCCGACGATCCGGAACGGCGTCTCGGGGCCCGCTCCCTCCGGCAGGTACCAGGCGATCAGCGCGCCCCCGCGGATCAGGTAGCGCCCGCCGGCCGCGTCGTCCCACGCGTCCGTCTCGGCGACCTGCCGGAAGCCCGCCTTCTCCAGCCGCTCCGCGGCGCTCGCCACCGCGTGGTACGGGGAGGGTGAGGTGCCGAGGAACGCGATCAGGTCGTCGCTGTGCGTCCGGTCGAAGAATGCCTGGCGGGCGGCGGTCGACATGCTGCTCCTGGGTCGAGTGAGGGCCGAAGCCGGATGGGGAGTCGGCTTCGCACCTGAGCATATGCCCGTACACGGACAGGGCATTCGGAACACCTGGTTCGGTGCACGACCCGGACACGACCGTGAACCGCCGCGCACGGTCGGAGCTTTCCGCCGCCGGACGCACGCCCGGACGCACACCCGGACGCCCGCCCCGGCCACGGCCCCGGACGCCCGCCCCGGCCACGGCCCCGGACGCACCGAAGGGCCCGGTGGCAGCCGGGCCCTTCGGTGCGAGGGTGTGTCAGGCGGTTCGAGGGGTGCGCGGGCCCGGACGGGCCCGGCGGTCCCGGACGGGCCTAGAAGGCCTCCTCCGCCAGGTCCATGATCTCGTTGTCGATGCCCTCGGCGATCAGGCGCTGCGGGGCGACGGTCGGCAGGACGTTCTTGGCGAAGAAGCGGGCGGCCGCGACCTTGCCCTGGTAGAACGGGACGTCCTTCTCGGAGGCGCCGGCCTCCAGCTTGGCCAGGGCCACCACGGCCTGGCGCAGCAGCAGCCAGCCGACCACGACGTCGCCGGAGACCATCAGCAGGCGGGTGGTGTTCAGGCCCACCTTGTACATGTTCTTGACGTCCTGCTCGACCGAGGTCAGGTCGGCGATCAGCTTGCCGACGATGGCCTCCAGGTCGCCGGCGGCCTTGGCGAGCAGCTTGCGCTCGGCGGCCAGGGCGTCGCCGCCGGCGGCCGAGTCGATGAACTTCTGGATCTGCTCGTTCAGGGCGGTGAGCGCCTGGCCGCCGTCCTTGACGATCTTGCGGAAGAAGAAGTCCTGGCCCTGGATCGCCGTGGTGCCCTCGTACAGGGTGTCGATCTTGGCGTCCCGGATGTACTGCTCGATCGGGTACTCCTGGAGGTACCCGGAGCCGCCGAAGGTCTGCAGCGACTGGGCGAGCTGCTCGTAGGACTTCTCCGAGCCGTAGCCCTTGACGATCGGCAGCAGCAGGTCGTTGAGGCGCTCGGCGGCCTCGTCGTGCTCGCCGCGCAGCTTGGCGGCCATCATGTCGTCCTGGGTGGACGCGGTGAACAGCACCAGCGCGCGCATGCCCTCGGCGTAGGCCTTCTGGGTCAGCAGCGAGCGGCGCACGTCCGGGTGGTGGGTGATGGTGACGCGCGGGGCGGTCTTGTCCAGGAACTGCGAGATGTCGGCGCCCTGCACGCGCTCCTTGGCGTACTCCAGGGCGTTCAGGTAGCCGGTGGAGAGGGTGGCGATGGCCTTCGTGCCGACCATCATCCGGGCGAACTCGATGATCTTGAACATCTGGCGGATGCCGTCGACCTTGTCGCCGAGCAGCCAGCCCTTGGCCGGGTGCTTGGCGCCGAAGGTCATCTCGCAGGTGTTCGAGGCCTTGAGGCCCATCTTGTGCTCGACGTTGGTGGCGTAGACGCCGTTGCGCTCGCCCAGCTCGCCGGTCTCCCAGTCGAAGTCGAACTTGGGGACGATGAACAGGCCCAGGCCCTTGGTGCCCGGCTTGCCGCCCTCGGGGCGGGCCAGCACCATGTGGATGATGTTCTCGGACATGTCGTGCTCGCCCGAGGTGATGAAGCGCTTGACGCCCTCGATGTGCCAGGAGCCGTCCTCCTGCTGGATCGCCTTGGTGCGGCCGGCGCCCACGTCGGAGCCCGCGTCGGGCTCGGTGAGGACCATGGTGGAGCCCCACAGGCGGTCGGTCATCCGCTTGGCGACCTCGAGCTGCTCCTCGGTGCCCTCCTCGGCGATGACGCCGGCGAAGGCCGGGCCGGAGGAGTACATCCAGATGGCCGGGTTGGAGCCCAGGATCTGCTCGGCGAAGGCCCAGATCAGCGAGTTCGGGGTGACCTGGCCGCCGATCGACTCCGGGATGCCCAGGCGCCACCACTCGGCGTCCATGAAGGTCTGGTAGCTCTTCTTGAAGGTGGCCGGGATCGGCGCGGTGCTGGTCTCCGGGTCGAAGACCGGCGGGTTGCGGTCGGTGTCGGCGTAGGACGCCGCGAGGTCGTTCTCGGCGAGGCGCGCGATCTCGCTGAGGATGTTCTTCGCGGTCTCGACGTCCATGTCCGCGAACGGTCCGGTGCCGTACACCTGCTCGCGGCCGAACACCTCGAAGAGGTTGAACTCCACGTCCCGCAGGTTGGACTTGTAGTGACCCATGGCCGTTATCTCCGGTTCGTCGCTTCCGGGAGACCGCCGCGTTCCGGCGTCCCGTACCCACCAGTAGGCATCATGATGCTACCCAGCGGTAACTTGGGCAAGCCCCCGCCGGCGAATCCGCTATGAACGTGGTCACGTCCCACAGCCGACGCGGCCACTCCTTGTCAGGATCGGTGCCAGCGGAGAGGGGTGCGCTCCCGCTAGCCTGTCCGTGTGTACGGATATGACCAGAACACATACCCGGGCGACCCCTACCAGCAGCAGGCGGGACCGCAGCAGGGCATGAACGGCATGCCCGGACCCGACGCCTACGGCGGGCAGTCGCAGGCCCCCCAGCAGTCCCTGTACCCCGAACCCTCGCCGCCCTCACTCGCGGACGCCGTCCGGGCCTTCACCACCGGCTCGATGGCGGTCGAGGACTTCCAGGCGATCTTCATCACCTCGAAGGTGCACTGCCCCCGCGGCGACCGCCCCGGCTTCCTGGCGCTGCACAACACCCCGACGCCGGTGATCCCGATGTTCAGCTCGCTGAAGGAGCTGCGCCGCTACGCCGGCAAGGACTCCAAGCACTTCACCGTCACCGGCGCCGAGGTCCTGGACCTGCTGCCGACCGGCTACGGCTTCGCGCTGGACATGGAGGGCGAGCACCGGATGGTGTTCGACGCCAAGGCCGTCGAGCAGATGGTCGACTTCACGATGCGCCGGATGTACGGCTGACCCATGCTGGACGAGGAGCCCCGCGCTCCTTCGTCACTACATAGTTCAACTTTCAACTTGCTTGTTGTTGAGGATTGAACTAACCTCATGGATGTAGGCCAGACACCCCCCGAAGGAGGCCGACATGCCCGCCGTGACCGTCGACAACCCGCTGACCCTCCCGCGCGTCACCACGCCGGACCCCGCCGTCACGAGCGCACGGCCGGTCCTCACCGTGGCGACCGCCCCCGAGGGCTACGAGGGCGAGGGCTTCCCCGTCCGCCGCGCCTTCGCCAGGATCAACCAGAAGTACCTCGACCCGTTCATCATGATGGACCAGATGGGCGAGGTGGACTACGCGGCCGGCGAGCCCAAGGGCACCCCCTGGCACCCGCACCGCGGCTTCGAGACCGTCACGTACATCATCGACGGAACGTTCATCCACCGGGACTCGCACGGCGGTGGCGGCACCATCACCGACGGCGACACCCAGTGGATGACGGCCGGCTCCGGCCTGCTGCACATCGAGACCCCGCCGGAGTCCCTGGTGCAGTCCGGCGGCCTGTTCCACGGCCTCCAGCTGTGGGTCAACCTGCCCGCCTCGGACAAGATGATCACCCCGAAGTACCAGGACATCCGCGGCGGCAGCGTCAAGCTGCTCAGCACCGAGGACGGCGGCGCGCTCCTGCGCGTCATCGCCGGCGAACTGGACGGCCACCAGGGCCCGGGCACCACCTTCACCCCGATCACCATGATCCACGCCTCGATCAACCCCGGCGCCCAGATCACCCTGCCCTGGCGCGCCGACTTCAACGCCCTCGCCTACGGCCTCGCCGGCAACGGCTCGGCCGGCACCGAGCACCGCCCCTTCCACCGGGGCCAGGCCGTCGTCTTCGGCGACGGCGACTCGATCACCCTGCGCGCCGACGAGAAGCAGGACTCCCGCGACAACAACTTCGAGGTCGTCCTCCTCGGCGGCCTCCCGATCCGCGAACCCGTCGCCCACTACGGCCCGTTCGTGATGAACAGCCACCGCGAGCTCCAGCAGGCCATGGAGGACTTCCAGGCCGGCCGCCTCGGCACCATCCCCGCCGACGGCCACTGAGCCCGCCCGCTCGCGAGGGCCCGGACCGCACCCGGTCCGGGCCCTCGCGCGTCCACCGCCTACAGCAGCGCGTACAGGGCCGAGGCGTCGTCGTGCGTCTTGCCGCGCGGCCAGCGCTCGCAGCCGGCGTCCGCCCGCTCCACCGCCCGGACCTGGGCGATCAGCTCGCCCGGCCCGGACTCGGCGAGCAGCCGCAGCACGTCGCCCCAACTGCCCAGCCCGAAGCGCTCGGTGTAGCGCGAGGCGCCGTCGGTGAGGGCGGCCAGCGCGTGCAGCCGGTCCAGCCGGACGGAGCCGGTCTCGGCGTGCTCGGCCGCCCGCGGGCTGGCGGCGGCGATCCACGGGCCGTTGCCCCGGTTGCGGGCGGCGCGCACGGCCAGCACGTACTCCAGGTGCAGCGCGGCCCGCTCGGCCGAGCCGGGGACGGTCTCCCAGACCTGCCGGCGCAGCTCCTCGCCGCCGGGGAAGCGCTGGTTGTCCCCGATCACCTTCGGCGGGCCGTCCTTGAACTCCAGCACCAGCAGGGAGTCGCCGAGCACCAGGTACTCCAGCGCCTCGCCGTGCCGCCGGGCCGCGACGACCATCGCGGCGGGGGTGTTCGGGTGGGCCAGGTCGCAGCGGCCGCCGTGCAGCGCGGCCGTCTCCACGATGGCGTCGGCCAGGCAGTCGGCGATCGAGCGGTCCGCCCGGTCGGTGAGCCGGGCGAGCAGGTGCACGCCCAGCCGGCGCACGTACCAGGCCGTCCCGTGCCGGCACCCGGACTCCAGGCCGACCGGCGAGCTCGCGCCGTCCAGCAGGACCAGCGCCTCCGGCGAGGCCACCGCGAAGTCCTCGCTCTCGCGGTCGGGCCGCCGTGCTTCCCCTGCGAGCTGTAGCTGCATCCCGACAGTGTGGCCGCCGCCCCCGGCCCGCGCCCAGACCCGTGCGCCGGTGTGGCGCGGGCCGGGGGCCGGCGCCCGGTGGCAGCCGGGGTGATTCGGCCATACCGTCGGACAGTGACCGGACGATTCGGCCAATCGGAGCGGGTCGGGTTTGGGATCACCTTCGGGTGTCCGGGCGGCCCGCGACTGACGAGGAGCGGAAGATGTTCTGGGAGTTCATCGTGTTGCTGGCCGCCTCGCTCGGCTTCCCGACCGCCGCACTGCTCTTCCTGATCGGCGGCCCGCGCTTCCCCGACGAGCAGCGCGGCCCCGAGAGCCGGGGCGCCGGGGCCGCCCGCCGCCCGTAGGGCCTGCCCGACCGCGGACGCGGGCCGAAGGCAGGCCCCGGGGTTTCCGGAATCCCCTGTGTTCCGGAAACCCCGGGGCTGTGTTCCGGAAGCCCCGGGGCGGACAGGGCCGTTACGGCTTCCAGGCCGGGTCGCGGCCGAGCAGTGCCAGGGCGCGGTCGAACCGGCCGGTGCCGCCGCCGGGTTCGAGCCCCGGGGCGAAGGCCCGGCCGGGCGCCCGGTGTTCCTCGGTGTTCGGGACGGCCTCGGTCACCGTCAGCAGCGCGGTGGCCAGCGCGTCGTCGCCGTCCACCGCGGCGACCAGCGTGTCCTGGGTGCCGAGCGCGGCGGCGACGTCCCAGCCGTGCACCAGGGTGTCCAGCAGGTGGAAGCCCACCGCCTGGGTGAGCGGGAAGGGGCCGCCGTCGCGGATCTCGGCCAGCCAGATCGGCCGGTCCGCGGTGGCCGCCTCCCGGAAGGCCGCGGTGAGGTCGGTCCCGGTGCGCCGGAAGGCGCCCGCCGGGTCGGCGCCGAGCGGGGCGTCCGCGAACAGCGCCAGGTCCGGCCCGGCGCCGCGGGCGGCCGCGGCGAAGCCCTGGTGCTGGCCGACGCAGTGCTCCAGCAGCTTGCGCAGTGTCCACCCCGCGCAGGGGGTGGGCAGGTCGAGCTGGTCCGGCCGTAGGCCGTCCACCACCTGGACGGCCAACTCCATGGCCTGTGCGTGCAGTTCGACGATCCTCATACGACAGCGACCTCCCGGCCGGCAGAGATGAATCCGATCACCTGATCAACAACGGTCGGCTCCGCGATAATCCTGCTGTGGCCCAGGCCCTGAGTGATGGTCAGCTCCAGCCGCTCCCCGTACGCCTCGCGCAGCCGGTACGCCTCGCTCGGCGGGACGACGGTGTCGCCCTCGTCGTGCACGACCAGGACCGGCCCGTCGACCGCCTCGACCCGGCGGGCCGCGTCGAAGCGCTCCCAGCCCCCGGCGTCCCCACCGAACAGCTCCCGCTCGATCCGCTCCCGCAGCGCCCGCTCGACCTCGGCGTCCAACCCGAGCCCGGCACAGAAGGCGGCCGGGAAGAAGCCCACCCGGGACACCCCGGAGACGGCCGCCAGCCGGCCCGCCCGCAGGCCGTCGGCCAGCGCCCCGAAGGCCGCGCAGACGCCCAGCGAGTGCGCCAGCACGGCCTCGAACGGCCCGTACCGCTCCTGGAGGCTCAGCGCGAGCTCGCGGTACTCCGGCACGCCGGTGGTCCGGCCGCCGGAGTCACCGTGGCCCGGCGCGTCGAAGGCGACGACGCTCAGCCCGAGCGCCCGCAGCCGGGGCACGTACGGGGCGAACCGGGAGGCCCGGGAGCGCCAGCCGTGCAGCAGCAGGACCGGCCGCTCGCCGCTGCCCCAGCGGTAGCCGACCACCGCCTTGCCGTTCACGGCGAGCCGCTCGGTGGCCGCCCGCCCGTGCACCTCCCGCTCCGACGCGCGCACCCGGCTGCGCCGGACCGGGTGCGTGAACAGCTCGAAGGCGGCCCGCCCGGCCAGGCCGGGGGCGAACCGGGCGGTGGGGTTGAGGGTCGTACGGATCAGTCCGCGGGTCGGGTCCATCGGGTCTCCCTGCTCTCGCGCTCCTTGTCCTGCCTCGTTCGCGGCGAGATATTAGCACGACCGTTCGTGCAGTTTTAGGGTTCTCCGGGGCCGCCCCGATGCACCCACTACCCTGGGCGGCACGCAGGGCGAGCGGAACAGACGAGCGGAACAGGGGCGCGGACGATGGCCGGAACGACCACGGACGGACGGGTCCTGCGCGGCGAGGAGACCCGCCGCGCGGTGCTGCGCCGCGCCGTCGGGATCGCCTCCGTCGAAGGCCTGGACGCGCTCTCCATCGGCCGCCTCGCCACCGACCTCGGGCTCAGCAAGAGCGGCGTCTTCGCCGGCTTCGGCTCCAAGGAGGAGCTGCAGCTGGCCACCGTCCGCGCCGCCCGCCGGATCTTCGCCGACGCCGTCGTCGCCCCGGTCGCCGACACCCCGCCCGGCCTCGCCAGGGCCCGCGCCCTCTGCGAGAGCTGGCTGGCCTACTCCCGCGCCCGGGTGTTCCCCGGCGGCTGCTTCTTCTACGAGGTCACCGCCGAGTTCGACGCCCGCCCCGGCGCCGTCCGGGACGCCCTGGCCGGCTGCGCCCGGGAGTGGTCCGACACCGTCGTCGAGACCCTCGCCGCCGCCCGGGCGGCCGGCGCCCTGCGCCCCGACACCGACCTCGGGGACCTCGCCTTCGCCCTGATCGCCGTCCTGGAGACGGCCAACTCCCAGGCCGTGCTGCACGACGAGGACACCCCGTACGAGCGGGCCGGCCGCCTGCTGCTGCGCCTGCTGCGCGCCGAGGCCGCCGACCCGGCCGACCCGGCGCTCGCCTAACGCTCCGTCAGCACCCTTTCAACGAAGGCTGCTTGGGCCAGCAGAAGCTCGTCCCCGCCGGGCGCGCCGACCACCTGGAGGCCCAGCGGCAGCCCGTCCCCGGTCCGCCCGGCCGGCAGGCTCAGCGCCGGGCGCCCGAGGAAGCTCCACGGCAGCGACATCACCGCGTCCCCCGTGCTGTGCAGGCCCTCCGGCGCCCCGCCGGTCGCCGAGGGCGCCAGCCACAGGTCCACCCCGGCCGCCGCGCCCGCCGCGGCCACCCGCTCGCGCAGCCGCCCCCGGAACCGCAGGGCGGCCTCCCGGTCCTCGGCCGCGACGCCCCGGCCGACCCGGATGCCCGCCGCCGTCTCCGGCCGGTAGAGCCCGCCGAAGCGGGCGAACCAGTCGGCGTGGCCGCGGGCCAGCTCGAAACGGTTGACCGTCTGCAGCTGCCGGGCGACCTCGGCGAAGTCCGGGAACAGCTCGACCCGGCGCACCGTGAGCCCGGCCCGCGCCAGCCGGGCCAGCTGCTCCTCGAAGGCGCGCAGCGCGGCCGGCTCGGCGCACTCCAGGTACGTCCCGTCCGGCACCCCGAGCACGGGCGGCCGGACCTCCCCGGCACCGATCCGGTCCGGGGAGGGAAGCCGGCCGTCGCCCCGCCAGTCGTCGCAGAGCAGCGGGGCCGCCAGGGCCGCGCCCGCCAGGTCGGCGGTGAAGGTCCCCAGGGTGTCGAGGCTCGGCGCGTTCGGGATCACCCCCGCGATCGGGATCCGCCCGTACGTCGGCCGGAAGCCCACCACCCCGCAGTACGCGGCCGGGCGGATCACCGAGCCGACCGTCTGGGTGCCGATCGCCAGCGGCACCAGCCCGGCCGCGACCGCCGCCGCCGAGCCGCTGCTGGAGCCGCCCGGGGTGTGCCCCGGCCGGTGCGGATTGCGGGTCGGACCGGGGGCGCTCGCGGCGAACTCGGCGGTCACCGTCTTGCCCGCGACCATCGCCCCCGCCGCCAGCAGCCGGTCCACCACCACGGCCTGCGGCCCGGCCAGCACCCCGGGCGGCAGCGCCGAACCGCCGTGCGTGGGCAGCCCGTCCACGTGCACGATGTCCTTGACGCCCACCGCCACCCCGTACAACGGCGGCCGCCCGTCGGGCTCCGGGTACCGCACGGCCAGCTCGCGCGCCCGCGACCGCAGCCGGTCGTACCGCCCGGGCTCCGGCACGAACGCGTGGATCAGCGGGTCCACCCGCTCGACCAGCGCGCACAACCGGTCCACGTACTCGGGGAGTTCCGGCACACCGGCGCGCAGCCCGGCGGCCTCATCGGTCAACGGCGACGGCCGGACGAGGGATTCCTCCATGCCGAGCACGGTAGCGCCGTTTACGGGTGCTCGGCCGCCAGGTACGGCGCCTCGCGCAGGAAGTACGCCCCGCAGGTGTGGCAGCACAGCTCCGGGGTCTTCCCCCAGTCCACCGCCTCCCGCACCCGCGCGGCCGGGTCGAGCTCGCGGCCGCACATCGCCACACTCTCCTCGCCCCGGACCATGTGCCACAGCCGCACCCCGCCGGCCTCGCCGCCGGCGCCGTACTCGGCTCGCATCTGGTGCATCATGCCCCCCATCGTCCGACCGCCGCGCGCACCCGGCAACCGGAGCGGAACCGCCGGTCGGCGGCCCGTACGGCCCACCCCCGGCCGGCTCACCGCGGACATCCGGAGCGTCTCTCTCCGTAACATCCACGTTGACTGGGCCTACCGCCCGGCCGAGACTTGTCGTGCGTACGCTCCACACTCGGCTACGGGGGGAACCGATGGGCGATGCACAGCTTTTGACGATCGATCATCTTTCGAGAATGCGCGCGGCGGCCGACCGGGTCAGGGGGCTCTCCCAGCGCCGCGCCCAAGTCCTCGAACTCATCGGAACCGACCTGTCCAACCAGGAGATCGCCGCCGAACTGCGGATCGAGGAGCGGACCGTCAAGGCGCACACCGCCGCCCTGTTCGAGCAGCTCGGCGTGTGCTCGCGCATCCAACTGGCCCAGGCGGCCCTGCTGTTCCGGCTGGAGGACTGTACCTGAGGACACTGGTGGACCGTCCGGCCCGGTGCTGAGATGTCCTGGCCCCACTCGGGGCATCGGCAACTACCCTCCGCACCAAGAGAGATGGGACTCACCATGCTCAAGAACCGCATGGGCCGCGTGGCCACCGTGGCGGCCGCCGCCGTCGCCGCGCTGACCCTCGGCACCGGGGCCGCCAACGCCCTCTACGTCAGCGACTACACCACCGCCGCCAACATCCGCAGCGGCCCGTACACCAACTCCTCCATCAACGGCATCGGCTACCCGGGCCACGGCACCAACGACTGGTGCTTCACCAACGGCTCGACCGTCAACGGCTGGTCCTACTGGGACAGCAACACCGACCGGAACACCGGCGTCTGGGGCTACACCCACGAGGACTACATCTCCGGAGCCCGCACGGGCCAGACGACTCGCTGCTGATCCGCCCCACCGCACCACGGCCCTCTTCGCCCCACCGCTAATGGGGCGAAGAGGGCTCCGCCCGAGACTACCGGCCCGCCCACCCGATGAGGTCCACTCGTGAGGTCCCACCGCCGCACCGCCCTGGTCGTCGCCGCCGCAGGGCTCGCCCTGCTCACCGGCTGCTCCTCCGGCGGGAGCGCCGCCCCGACCACCGGCGGAACCGGCGGCCAGGCCGCCGCGCCCGCCCTGACCGCGACGCCCACCCCGACGACCGTGGCCGACACCCAGCAGCTCCCGCTGCGGGCCTTCGCGGCGAGCCCCCAGGAACTGACCGGCATCGCGAAGGCCCAGGGCCTGCTCACCCAGGACTGCATGAAGCGGCTCGGCTTCGCCTCCTGGCAGCCGAACAACGCCGACCTCACCAAGGCCGGCAAGGACGACATGCCCACGCCGTACGGGTTCCTCAACGAGGCGCAGGCCGCCCAGTACGGGTTCCACCAGCCCGGCACCGCCGGAGGAGCCAAGGTCGGCAGCGGCAGTCCGATGAACCCCGCCGAGTTCACCGCGCTGTCCGGGCTGAAGTCCCCCACCGGCGGCGAACCGGCCGGCGGCAGCACCCCGCCCGGCGGCTGCACCGGCGAGGCCGACCGCAAGCTCAAGGGCGACAAGCCGCCCGCCGCCGACGTCTACGGGGACCTCACCGGCCAGTCGATGAACCGCACCAAGGCGGACGCCCAGGTGGTCGCCGCCACCACCGAATGGGCCTCCTGCATGAAGCAGCGGGGCTACGCCTACGGCAACCCCGAGAGCCTCAGCACCGAGTCCTGGGGCCCCACGGTGACCCAGCGGGAGATCGACACCGCCAAGGCCGACGTCGCCTGCACCCGGCAGACCAACCTCTCCGGCATCGCCTTCGGCGTCCAGAGCGCCATCCAGAAACAGCTGATCGAGCAGCACGACAACGAGCTGAAGGCCTACCGCGCCGCTATCCAGTCCCAGCTCGACCAGGCGGCGACGGTGCTGCGGGAGCACGGCCAGTGAGCCGCGCCCGGCCCGGCCGCCCGGCGCGGACGGCCGCCGCCGCCCTGGCCTGCGCCGCCGTCCTGGCCGCCGCGGGCTGCTCCGGCACCTCCTCGGCCGCCCCGGACCGCACCACCGCCACCGGCCCGAACGGCGAGCGGCTGACCGCGGTCGGGGACGACCTGCGGCAGCCGTACCTCGCCTACTGGGACGAGTGGACGAAGGTCGCCCGGGCCGGCGACGTCGCCGCCGCGCCGCTGGACGCCCACGCCGACGAGCCCAACCTCTCCATCCTTCGCGCCTCGGTGGACCAACTGCGCCAGGAGGGGCAGCACATGAGCGGCGAGGTGAAGCACCGGCTGCTCGGCGTGCGGACCGACGGGGAGGCCCGCCGGCTGTACGACTGCGTCGACCTGAACGCCTGGCGGATCGTGGACGCGGGCACCGGCCACGAGATCAGCCAGGTCGGCCGACGACCCGAGCAGCTCAGCATCATGACGATGCGTCGGATCGACGGGGTGTGGAAGGTCACCGACATCCAGAACCCGCTGCCGTGCCCCGGGGGCACCGCCGCCCCGCCCCGCAGCAGCTGACCCCCGTCCGAGCGCGAAGCACCGGAAGACGTACCGGAAATGGAAGCCGTGGAAACACCCGAGCCCGAGGCCACCGCAGCGGAACCCGCCACCCCGGCCGGGTCCACCCCGCGTCGACGGCGGCGGCTGATCGTCGTGATCGCCCTGGTCGCGGCGGTCACCGCCGGGGGCGGGATGTGGGCCGCCACCCTGATCCGCTCGCCGGAGCAGGCCGCCGCCGACGCCAAGGCGCCGCCCGCCTCGGTGCTCACGGCACCGGTGGTGCAGCGGGTGCTGTCCAACACCACCGTCCTGCGCGGGGTGTTCACGGCCGGCCAGTCCTTCCCGGTGCAGCCGGGCGCGGTCTCGGCCAGCGCCGGCGGCCCGGGCGGCGGCACCCCGATCGTGACGGCGCTGAAGGTCAACAGCGGGGACGCGGTGGACTCCGGACAGGTGCTGGCCGAGGTGTCCGGACGGCCGGTGATCGCCCTGCCCGGCTCGACACCCGCCTACCGCGACATGGCACCGGGCGAGTCCGGCGGCGACATCGGCCAACTGCAGGACGTGCTCCGGGACATGGGGTACTACCCGGGCGGCGACGACAAGGGGTACTTCGGGGCCGCCACCAAGGCCGCCGTGGCCAGGCTCTACCAGAAGCTCGGCTACCCGGCGGCCACCACCGGCGACCAGACCGCCACCGCCGTCCGGACCGCCCAGCAGGCCGTGGACCAGGCCAAACAGGCCGTCCGGGACCTGGAGAGCCAGCCCGCCCGCGGCGGCGGCGAGCCGGCCGCGGCGGCCACTCCGGCCACCACGGCCCCGGCGGCCGGCAAGAACGGCGCACCGGCCCCGGGAACCACCGGGACCGGCGCACCCGCCGGAGGTGCCGGTTCCGGTGGCGCCGGTTCCGGAGGTGCCGCCGCGCTCGCCCGGGCCCGCGCCGATCTCACCGCCAAGCAGCAGGACCTGGCCCGCGCCCAGGCCAAGGACGGCCCCCAACTGCCCGCCGCCGAGGTGGTCTTCCTGCCCGCGCTGCCGGCCCGGGTGGGCGCCGTCGGCGCCAGGGTCGGCGATAAGGTGACGGCCCCGGTCCTCACCCTCACCGCCGGCGGCCTCAACCTGACCGGCCACCTGCTCCCCGGCGACGCCCCGCTGGTCAAGCCCGGCATGGACGTCACCGTGCTGTCCGAGACCACGGGCGTCCAACTCACCGCCAAGGTCGGCTCGGTGGGCGCGCTCGTCACCCCGGGAAGCCCCGGTGGCGGCGGGGGTGGCGGGGGTGGAGGCGGCGCCGCCAGCGCGGCACCGGCGGCCCCGGGCGCCGGCACCGACCCCTACGTCCCGCTCGTCGTCACCCGCGACGCCCCCTGGGACCCGGCCCTGGAGGGCCAGGACGTCCGGATCACCGTGGTCGCCGCCTCCACCCAGGGCGAGGTGCTCGCCGTGCCCTCCTCCGCCATCAGCTCGGGCGTCGACGGCCGGACCTCGGTGTCCGTCGCGGGCACCGACGGCACCCGGCGCACCGTGGAGGTGACGGCGGGCGTCGCCGCGGACGGCTTCGTCGAGGTCAAGCCCGCCGCCGGAGCCGAGCTCAAGCCCGGCGAGCAGGTCGTGGTCGGCCGGTGAGCGGGGCCGGGACAGACCGCGCCGGAGCCGACCGCGACACCCCGGTGATCCGGCTGCGCGGGGCGTTCCGCACCTTCCCCGGCCCACCGCCGGTCACCGCCCTGCACCCCCTCGACCTGGAGGTCGCCCGCGGCGAGTACGCCGCCGTGATCGGCCCCTCGGGCTCCGGCAAGTCGACCTTCCTCAACCTGCTCGGCCTGCTCGACCGGCCCAGCGGCGGCACGTACGAACTCGACGGCATCGACACCGGCGCGCTCTCCGAGGCCCGCCGCACCGCGCTCCGCGGGCGCCGGATCGGCTTCGTCTTCCAGTCCTTCCACCTGCTGCCGTACCGGACCGCACTGGAGAACGTGATGCTCGCCCAGGTCTACAACGGATCGGCCAGGGCGGGCCGGGCCGACGCCGCCCGACGGGTCCTGGACCAGGTCGGCCTCGGCCACCGCGCCGAGGCCCTGCCCTCCAGGATGTCCGGAGGTGAACGCCAACGCGTCGCGGTGGCAAGGGCGTTGGTGAACCGGCCGTCGCTCCTGCTGTGCGACGAACCGACCGGGAACCTCGACTCGGCGACGGCCCTGCGGGTCATGGAGCTGTTCGAGGAACTGCACGGGAGCGGCCTGACCCTGCTGGTCATCACCCATGACCGCGAGGTCGCCGAACGGGCCCGGCGGACCATCACCATCCGGGACGGCCGGCTGAGCGCGACCGGGGCGGCGGTCGAACGGTGAGGAGGCGCGCCACGTCCACCGAAGTCCCGCTCTCCCGGCTCGGGTTGACCGACCTGCTGAGCGAGGCGCTGTCCGGCATGGTGCAGCGCCCCGGCCGGTCGGTGCTCACCCTGCTGGGCACCGTCCTCGGCGTCGGCGCCTTCGTCGCCGTCCTCGGGCTCACCTCCAGCGCCACCGGCCAGATCGGCAAGCGCTTCTCGGCCCTGCAGAACACCACGGTCACCCTGGTCGGCCGCGGAGCGGAGGTGGTCCTCGGCAACGGCCAGCACCGGGCCGCCATGGACTTCCCCGAGGACGCCGACCGCCGGGTGGGCCGGCTCAACGGCGCGGTCGCGGCCGGGGTCTACTGGAGCGCGCCGCTGACCGAGCCGAAGATCTCCACCTCCCCGGTGCCCGGCACCGGCTCCGGCGCCGGGCTCAACGTCCTGGCGCTCTCCCCCGGCGGCTTCGACGCGATCGAGGCCCGGGTCTCCGCCGGCACCGTCTACAACGCCTTCCACAGCGAACGCGGCCTGCGCGTCGCGGTCCTGGGCTCGGCCGCCGCCGGACGGCTCGGCATCAGCCGCCTCGACGCCCACCCCGCGGTGTTCGTCAACGGCGTCGGCTTCACCGTCATCGGCATCATCGACGGCAGCGCCCGGCTGCCCGAGACCGCGCTCGACGTCATGGTGCCCACCACCACCGCGCGGACGCTCTGGGGCAACCCGCCGCCCGGGGAGAACGGCCGGGCCCGGATGGTGGTCCGCACCCGGACCGGCGCGGCCGCCCTGGTCGCCTCCCAGGCCCCGACCGCCCTGCGCCCGGAGGCCCCCCAGGACTTCGAGGCCCTCGCCCCGCCCGACCCGCACACCCTGCGGGACTCCGTCTCCACCGACCTCACCGGGCTGTTCCTGCTGCTGGCCGCCATCTGCCTGGTGATCGGCGCGGTCGGCATCGCCAACACCACGCTGGTCGCCGTCCTGGAGCGCACCGGCGAGATCGGCCTGCGGCGCGCCCTCGGCGCCCGGCCCCGGCACATCGCGGCCCAGTTCCTCACCGAGTCCACCGTGCTCGGCACCCTCGGCGGGCTGATCGGCACCGCGATCGGCGTGGCCGTCGTGGTGCTGGTCGCGCTGGCCCGCGACTGGACCGCCCTGCTCCAGCCCTGGACGGTCCTGCCCGCACCCCTGGCCGGCAGCCTGGTGGGCCTACTGGCCGGCCTCTACCCGGCCCTCCGGGCCGCCGCCGTCGAACCGGCCGAAGCCCTGCGCCACTGACCGACCCCGGCTCCCCCGCCGTCCCCTACAACGCCACCCGCCCTACGAAGCCGCCCGCAGCAGCGCGTCGTCCTGCCACTTGAGGATCTTGTCGAAGCTGACGATCGCCCCGCGCAGCGGGTGGTTGCGCAGCTGGACGTGGTCGGTGAGGGCGTGGATGAGGAAGAGGCCCCGGCCGGACTCGGCGGTGAGGTCGGGGAGGGTGTCCAGGTCGACCGGGCGCAGGGTGGGGACGCTGGGGCGACAGGGCAGGACGTGGGTGTCGTACGGGTGGCCGTCGCGGCGGGGGCCGTACGCGGCGAGGACGCGGGCCGGGACGGTGGCGCGGCCGCGGCGGGTGCGGCGGGGCGCCCGGCCGGCCGCCGCCGGACGGGCCTGGTCCGGCGCGGGGGTGCGGCGGACGGCGGCGGCCCCGGCGGGGGCGGGGGCCGGCAGGCCGGGGCCCGAGTCGGTGACCTCGATCCGCAGCCGGTCGCCGCAGATCGAGGCGGTGACCTGGAAGCCGTCGTCGGGCCGCCCGGTGGCGCCGTGCTCGACGGCGTTGGCGCAGGCCTCGGTGAGGGCGACGCCGAGGTCGTCCGCGATCTGCGGGTCGACGCCCGCGGTCGCCATCGCACCGAGCAGGATGCGCCGGGCCAGCGGAACGCTGGCCGGGTCGCGCTTGAGGTGCAGAGTCCACCAGATGTCCACGGGAGGTCCCTCCTGGCTGCGGCTCCACATACAACTAGGTATCTCCGGGCGATTCCCCGGCGAACCGTGCCCGGGGGCCGCTACCGCCCGTTCGGCGGATGGACCGGGGGCCGGGGTCTGTGCCGGGCGACGCGTACGCCCCCTCGCACGCGCCGCCGAAAGGGGCATTCGTAGGGATTTCCCACCCTGCCCGTGTCGGCGGCGTACGCAATGAGAGGATGGCCCGGCCATGACTGCCCTCGCCGCCGCCCCGCTCCCGGGCGCCCCCGGACCGGCCCAGCCGGTGGGGTCCGCCGCCTGGGACCTGCGGCTTGCCCGGGCGGTCCCGTTCGCGCTGGTGTGCACCCTGATAGCCGCCGCCGGGCACGCCCTGGCGGGTGGCGGGAACGTGCCGCCGACCGCGCTGGCGCTGGGCTTCGCCGCGGTGCTGGCGTTCGCGGTGGTCTGCGGCGGGCGGGAGCGCTCGCTGGCGGCCATCGCCGGGGCGCTCGGCGCCGGGCAGCTCGGACTGCACTGCCTCTTCCACGGTTTCAACGGTTTCGGCGGCTCCATGGCCGGCATGCACCACGGCGGCTCCGGTCCGCTGACGGTGCCGCAGGTGGCCGGCCGGCTGATCTGCAACGAGGCCCGCCCCGGCACGCTGCTCGGCCTGCCGGGCAGCCCGTCCCCGGAGCAGCTGGTCTCCTCCGCGGGCCTGGACCCGCACGCGTTCGCCGCCGCGCCCTGGTGGCAGGCCGGGGTCTTCGGCATGACGCCGTCGATGCTGGCCGGGCACCTCGGCGCCGCGCTGGTCGCGGGCTGGTGGCTGCGGCGCGGCGAGGCGGCCCTGTGGCAGCTGCTGCGGGTGGCCGCCACGGCCGCCCGGGAGCACTGGGCGGCGCCGCTGCGTACGGCGTTCGCGCTGGTGGCCGCGTTGCTGCGCGGTCTGTTCGGGACGGTCGGCCCGGCCCGCCGGTTCGGTGCCCGGGGCGGGGAGAGCCCGCTCCCGGCGGGTGCCGTGCTGCGGCACAGCGTGGTGCGGCGCGGCCCGCCGTGCGGGGCCCTCGCGTACTGACCGGCGTTTCCTGGCGGCCTCGGCCGTCCCGGGTGCCCGGCGTGCGTACCGTCCGGCCGTTCCCCCGACCACCGGGGGCGGCCCGAGGCTCCACCCCCGCGTCCCCACCCCCGCGGCCCCCGCGGCACGGCTCCCGTCCGTCGCCGGTTCCGGCTGCCGCCGAGCTCCGATCGGAGACCCGCATCATGCGTTCCCTTCCCGCCCGCCGTCTCGCCGCCGTCGCCCTCACCGCCGCCGCGTCCGTGGTGGCGCTGGCCGGCCCCGCCTTCGCGCACGTCACCGTGAACCCGGGTGCGGCCGCCCAGGGCGGCTACACGGCCGTCGACTTCCGGGTGCCGAACGAGAGCGACACGGCGGGCACGGTGAAGCTGGAGGTCAACCTCCCGCTGGACCACCCGCTGGCCTCGGTCCGGACCCTGCCGCTGCCGGGCTGGACCGCCGCGGTCGAGAAGGCCAAGCTCGACAAGCCGATCAAGGTGCACGGCAACGACGTCACCGAAGCCGTCTCCAAGATCACCTGGACCGCCGACGCCGGCACCAAGATCGCCCCCGGCCAGTTCCAGGAGTTCCGGGTCTCGCTCGGCCCGCTGCCGACCGACACCGACAACCTGGTCTTCAAGACCCTCCAGACCTACGACAACGGCGACATCGCCCGCTGGATCGACGAGACCAAGGACGGCCAGCCCGAGCCGGCCAAGCCCGCGCCCGTCCTGAAGCTCACCAAGGCCGCCGAGGGTGACGGCCACGGCGTCACCGCCTCCCCGGCCGCGGGCGCCCACGGGGGCAGCTCCGACCAGGCCGCCGCCGCCGGCGACGCCAAGTCCAGCGACTCCACCGCCCGCACCCTGGGCGTGGTCGGCATCGTCGTCGGTGTGATCGGCACCGCCGTCGGTGTGCTCGGCCTGCGCCGCAAGAGCGGCAACACCGCCTCCTGACCCCACGCCGGCGGGGCCCGTACCCGGACCACGGGTACGGGCCCCACCGGTGGCCCACCCCGCACGATCGGAACTCCCATGCCCCGCACCACCCGCCTGGCCGGCGCGGCCGCCCTCGCGCTGGCCGCCGCCCTGACCCTCTCCGCCTGCGGCTCCTCCGGCGGCGGCTCCACCGCCGCCAAGGTCACCCGGCAGAAGGAGGACACCCCGTACCAGGGCACCAAGCTCGCCAAGAACTTCGAGAAGCCGGACCTCCAGCTGACCGACACCGCCGGCCAGCCCTTCGACCTGCGCCAGCAGACCAACGGCAAGGCCACCCTGCTGTTCTTCGGGTACACCAGCTGCCCGGACGTCTGCCCGACCACCATGGGCGACATCGGCGTCGCGATGAAGGCGCTCCCCGCGGAGGAGCGGCAGAAGGTCAACGTCGTCTTCGTCTCCACCGACCCGCAGCGCGACACCCCCCAGGTGCTGCGCACCTGGCTGGACTCGATGGGCAGCGACTTCATAGGCCTCACCGGGGACCTGGCCAAGGTGAAGACCGCCGCCAGGTCGCTCGGCATCATGATCGAGGACCCGGTCGTCAACGCGGACGGCACGGTCACCTCCACCCACGGCGCGCAGGTGCTGGCCTTCCTCCCCTCGGACGACAAGGCGCACGTGCTCTACATGAGCGGCACCGAGGAGAAGACCTACGAGCACGACCTGCCGCTGCTCGCCAAGGGGGTCGCGGCGTGACCCCGGCACAGACCGGGACCGGCCGCTTCCGCCGCAGCGCCCTGCTCGGCGCCGTCGTCGCCACGGCCCTGGGCGGCGGCGCCATCCTGGCCGCCTGCGGGACGGGCGGCGGCGCGGGCGGCCAGGACGGTGCCGCCGCCGGGCCGGCCCGGCTCAGCGTCGCCGACTCCTACATCCCGCTCCCCCCGGCCGGCGGCATGGCGGCCGGCTACCTGACCGTCCGCAACGACGGCGGCCAGGACCAGCTGCTCAAGGTGAGCAGCCCGGCCGCCGAGTCGGTCACCATGCACCGCTCGAGCGCGTCGACCATGGAGCAGGTGGACAGCCTCGACGTCCCCGCGCACGGCGCGCTGCAGCTCGCCCGGGGCGGCAACCACCTCATGATCATGGGGTGGCAGAAGGCCCCGGTCCTCGGCGACGAGCTGGAGCTGGACCTCACCTTCGCCAAGTCCGGCACCATCTCGGTCAAGGTGCCGGTCAAGGAGCTCACCTACCGCCCCGGCCAGAGTTAAGGGGACCGCCACCATGCAGTCGGCCGGCCTGGAGAAGGCCACCCACCGCCGGATCGCCGGGGTGCTCGGAGTGCTCGGCGCGTTGCTCGCGCTGATGCTCGCGGGCGCCGGGCCGGCCTCCGCGCACGCCACCCTGGATTCCACCGACCCCCGGCAGAACTCGGTGGTCGCCACCGCCCCGCAGGCGGTGACGCTGACCTTCAGCGAGTCCGTCTCGCTCTCCGGCGACTCCGTCCGGGTGCTCGACCCGGCCGGCAAGGCCGTGGACACCGGCAACCCGGCGCACGCCGACGGCAAGGGCAACACCGCCCGGGTCGGGCTGCGCGACGGACTCGCCAACGGCACCTACACGGTGGCCTGGCGGGCCGTCTCGGACGACTCCCACCCGGTCGGAGGGGCGTTCACCTTCTCCATCGGCGCGCCCTCGGACACCTCGGTGTCGGCCACCGCGCTCCAGGGCGCCGAGGCCGACGGCCTGGTCGCCGCCCTGTACGGCACCGGGCGCACCGTCGCGTACGCCGCCTTCGCGCTGCTGGTCGGCGTCGCCGCCTTCGTGCTGCTCTGCTGGCCGGCCGGCACCGCCCGGCGCCGGGTGCAGCGGCTGCTGATGACCGGCTGGACGGCGCTGCTGGTCTCCACCGTCGCGGTGCTGATGCTGCGCGGCCCGTACGAGCGCGGCTCCGGGATCGGGCAGGCCTTCGACCTGTCGCTGGTGCGCGCCACGCTGGACGAGCGGATCGGCACCGCGCTGGCCGCCCGGCTGCTGCTGCTCGCGGCGGGCGGGGTGTTCCTGTCGCTGCTGGTCGGGCAGCTGGGGCAGCCGCCGCGGCCGGTCGTGCCGAAGCCGCGGGACGAGGAGGAGGCCGGCTCCGACGACCTCGCGCACGGCGCGGCCGCCGAGGACGACGCCGAGGCCGCCGAGCTGCGCGAGCTGGAGCAGCGGGTCGCCGAACGGCCGCAGCGCGAGGCCCGGCTCGGCCTCGGCGTGGCCGGGCTGGTGCTGGCCGTCGCCCTCTCGGCGACCTGGGTCGGCGCCGACCACGCCTCGGTGGGCATCCAGGTCTGGCTGGCGCTGCCGCTCGGCATCCTGCACCTGATCGCGATGGCGCTCTGGCTGGGCGGGCTGGCCGCGCTGCTGGTCGCGCTGCGCGAGGGCGTCGGCGCCGAGGTGGTGGACCGCTTCTCGAAGATCGCCTTCGGCTCGGTGGCCGTCCTGGCCGGGACCGGGATCTACCAGTCCTGGCGGGGCCTGGGCAGCTGGGGCGCGCTGACCGGCACCGAGTACGGGCGGCTGCTGCTGGTGAAGAGCGGCTGCGTGGCCGCGATGCTCGGCGTCGCCTGGATCTCCCGCTCCTGGCTGGCCAGGCTGCGCTCGGCCCCGGCCGAGGCGGTCGAGGTCGCACCGGCCGAGCTGCCGGAGCCGGTCGCCGTGGCGGCGCACAGCGAGGACCCGGCCCGGCAGGCGCAGCTGGAGCGTCAGCGGGCCGCGCTGCGGAGCGCCGGACGCGACCGCGGGCTGACCCCGACCCGGGCCGGGCTGCGCCGCTCGGTGCTGGTCGAGGCGCTGGTCGCGGTGGCGGTGCTGGTGGTCACGACGATGCTCACCAACTCCCCGCCCGGGCGGGTGGCGGGCGAGGTCAAGGCCGGGGCGGCCGCCGCTCCGGCCGCCGGCGGGGCCGCGGCGGCGCCGCAGACCGAGCCGGGCCGCACCGTCGACCTCAAGCTCCCGTACGACACCAAGGGCCGGACGCCGAACGCCAAGGGCACCGCGACCGTCACCCTCAACCCGGCCCGGACCGGGCCGAACGAGGTGAAGCTCGCGCTGGACGGCGCGGACGGGCAGCCGGTGGACGTCCCCGAGGTGGAACTCGCCTTCACCCTGCCGGACCGCGACCTCGGTCCGCTGCCGGTCGCGCTCACCCCGGAGGGCACCGGCCGCTGGAGCGGCACCGCGCAGCTGCCGCTGGCGGGCACCTGGGTGGTGTCGGTGCAGATCCGCTCCTCCGACATCGACCAGACCACCCCGACCCAGCAGTTCAAGATCGGGTGAGCGGGGTGACCGACATGTCGACGGAGCACGCTTCGACGGGCCGCAACCCGGCGGGCCACGGCCCGGCGGACCACGCTTCGGCGGGGCCCGCGGGCTTCACCCGGCGGGCGCTGCTCGGCACCGCCGGGGCCGGGCTGCTGGTCGGGGCCGGCGCGGGCGTCGCCGGGGCGGTCGCCTACGACCGCCCCGACCGGAGCGGCCGGGCCGCGGCCGGCCCGGGCGGCGCGCTGGGCGCGGCCCGGGTGCCGTTCCGCGGCGAGCACCAGGCCGGGATCACCGACCCGCCGCAGGCCAGGGTCCAGCTGGCCGCCTTCGACCTGGCCGAGGGCGTCGGCCGGGACGGGCTGCGCACCCTGCTCCAGCGCTGGACGAAGGCGGCCGACCGGCTGACCGCCGGGGAGCCGTCCGAGGAGTTCGACAACCAGGTCGCGCTGGACGCCGGGCCCTGCTCGCTCACCGTCACGGTCGGCTTCGGCGCCACGCTGTTCGACAAGGCCGGGCTGGCCGACCGCCGCCCGCCCGGGCTCGCACCGCTGCCCGCCTTCCCCGGCGACGCGCTCGACCCGGCCCGCGGCGACGGCGACCTGTTCGTCCAGATCGGCGCGGACGACGCCCTGGTCGCGGTGCACGCCCTGCGGGTGCTCCAGCGGCTGGCGGCCGGTACGGCGGCGCTGCGCTGGCAGTCGGCCGGCTTCGCCCGCACCCCCGGCGCCGCCGCCCAACCGGTGACCGGGCGCAACCTGATGGGCCAGATCGACGGCACCAACAACCCCCGGCCGGACGAGGACGGCTTCGCCGCCAAGGTGTTCTGCGCCGCCGGTGGCGACCAGCCGGCCTGGCTGGCCGGCGGCTCGTACCTGGTGTTCCGGCGGATCCGGATGCTGCTGGACAACTGGGAGGCGCTGCCGGTCGACCGGCAGGAGCGGGTGATCGGGCGGCGCAAGTCGGACGGCGCCCCGCTCGGCGCGCCCGCCGGGGCCGGCGAGCGCTCCCCGGTCGACCTCGCAGCGCAGGGCCCGGACGGCACCCTGGCGATCCCCGCCGACGCGCACATCCGGGTCGCCGCCCCGGCGGCCAACGGCGGGGCGGCGATGCTGCGGCGCGGCTTCTCGTACCACGACGGGCTGCTGCCGGACGGCTCACCGGACGCCGGGCTGCTCTTCCTCGCCTTCCAGAACGACCCGGGCAAGGGCTTCACCCCGGTGCAGCGCAAGCTCTCCCGGGGCGACGGCCTCTCCCGCTTCCTGCGGCACGAGGCGAGCGGCCTGTACGCGCTGCCGCCGGGCGCGCCGCCCGGCGGCTACCTCGGCCGGCAGCTGCTGGAGGGGTAGTTCCCCGGACGGTTCCCCGGGGGTCCGACGGCGGACCCCCGGGATCCACCGCCGCGGTCCCGGCCACTGGAACGCTTGGCCGCCGGGGCCGTTGAATCGTTAGGGTGACTGCTTCGGCACACCCTGCCCGCGCAGTACCCCGGAACCCCACGGAGGCGTCATGTCGGCCACCCGCTACACCTACCTCGGACCGGCCGGCACGTTCACCGAGGCGGCCCTGCACACCCTGCCCGAGGCGGCGACCCGGGAGCTGGTGCCGCTGTCCTCGGTGGCGCTGGCGCTGGACGCGGTGCGCGGCGGGGAGGCGGCCGGGGCGTTCGTCCCGATCGAGAACTCGGTGGAGGGCGCGGTCACCGCGACCAACGACGAACTCGCCTCCGGCACACCGCTGATGATCTACCGTGAGGTGCTGCTGCCGATCACCTTCGCGCTGCTGGTGCGGCCGGGCACCGAGCTGTCCGGGATCAAGACGGTGACCAGCCACCCGGTGGCCCAGCCGCAGGTGCGGCGCTGGCTGGCGGCCAACCTGCCGGAGGCGGACTGGGAGTCGGCGGCCTCCAACGCGGACGGCGCCCGGCTGGTCGCCGAGGGCCGCTACGACGGCGCGTTCGCGGGCGAGTTCGCGGCGCCGATCTACGGGCTGGAGCCGCTGGTCAAGGAGATCGCGGACGCGAAGAGCGCGGCCACCCGGTTCGTCCTGGTCGGCCGCCCGGGGCGGGTCTCCTCGCCGACCGGCGCGGACAAGACCTCGATGGTGGTCTGGCTTCCGGACGACCACCCGGGCGCGCTGCTGGAGCTGCTCCAGGAGTTCGCGGTGCGCGGGGTCAACCTGATGCGGATCGAGTCCCGCCCGACCGGCGAGGGCATGGGCAGCTACTGCTTCCTGATCGACTGCGAGGGCCACCTGTCCGAGCGCCGGGTCGGCGAGGCGATGATGGGGCTCAAGCGGATCTGCCCGCAGGTGCGGTACCTCGGCTCCTATCCGCGCGCCGACCGGCAGGAGTCCACCCACCGCCGGCCGGGGACCTCGGACGGGGATTTCACCTCGGCGGCGGACTGGCTCTCCCGCGCGCTCGACGGCCGCGGGGACATCTGAGCTTCTCCTCGAGTCCTTCCGGACTTTTCCGACTGTTTTCGCCCGGCCCGGGCGGCCCGGGCGGGTGACCGCACCGTCGTCCACAGGGGCCGTCGGGGCCGGAGACCGCTGTCCACAGGGCTCCCCGCTGTCCACAGCCCGGAGTTATCCACAGGCCTGGGGACGAGTCGACAAACCGGTATAGCCATTGCCCAGACCCGGTCGGACCATCGGTTTGCGTCGCAGAGATGACCAATCGGACCAGAGTCACCCGGTTGCCAGCAAATCACCCGTCCGAGTGCTTCAATTCCCTCACCCGAGAAGGTTGATTGAGGTTTGAAACCTCAATTCCCTGGTTCGTTCACGCGGAAGGCAATCCTCCCCTTTGATCCACAGGCCCGGGGCCCAGCCTGTGGATAACCCGGCGGCGGAGAGTTCCCCACAGGAGTTATCCACAGGCGCGGACGAGTTATCCCCAGGGAAAAAGCCGTACCGGTGGAGGAACGGTCTCCCGGTACGCTTGGGCCTGTGATTGACCTTCGCCTGCTCCGTGAGGACCCTGACCGAGTGCGCGCCTCGCAGCGCGTCCGTGGCGAGGACGTCGACCTGGTCGACGCCCTCCTCTCCGCCGATGAGCGGCGCCGGTCCTCGGGCAGCCGCTTCGACGAACTGCGCAGCGAGCAGCGGGTGCTCGGCAAGCAGGTCGCCCAGGCCAAGGGCGACGAGAAGGCCGCCCTGCTCCAGCGCACCAAGGACCTGGCCGCCGAGGTCAAGGCCGCCGACGCCGAGCAGGGAGCGGCCAAGGAGGAGGCCGACCGCCTGCTCCGCTCCTTGGCGAACCTCATCGACCCGGCCGCCCCGGTCGGCGGCGAGGAGGACTTCGTCACCCTCGAGGAGATCGGCACCCCGCGCGACTTCGCCGCCGAGGGCTTCGAGCCCCGCGACCACGTCGAGCTCGGCCAGATCCTCGGCGCGATCGACACCGAGCGCGGCGCCAAGGTCGCCGGTGCCCGCTCCTACTACCTGACCGGCGTCGGCGCGCTGCTGGAGCTCGCCCTGGTCAACATGGCGATCGCCCAGGCCACCGCGGCCGGCTTCATCCCGATGATCACCCCGACCCTGGTCCGCCCGGCCGCCATGGACGGCACCGGCTTCCTCGGCCAGGCCGCCGAGAACGTGTACCACCTCGCCGAGGACGACCGGTACCTGGTCGGCACCAGCGAGGTCCCGCTCGCGGCGTACCACATGGACGAGATCCTCGACGCCGACAAGCTGCCGCTGCGCTACGCCGGCTACTCGTCCTGCTTCCGCCGCGAGGCCGGCACCTACGGCAAGGACACCCGCGGCATCATCCGCGTCCACCAGTTCGAGAAGGTGGAGATGTTCGTCTACACCACTCCCGAGGACGCGGAGAACGAGCACCGGCGCCTGCTCCAGTGGGAGAAGGACTTCCTCAACGCGCTGGAGCTGCCGTACCGGGTGATCGACGTCGCCTCCGGCGACCTCGGCGCCTCGGCCGCGCGCAAGTTCGACATCGAGGCGTGGATCCCCACCCAGGGCAAGTACCGCGAGGTCACCTCGACCTCCAACACCACCGAGTACCAGGCCCGCCGGCTGTCGATCCGGATGCGCGAGGAGGGCAAGACCCGCCCGCTCGCCACCCTGAACGGCACCCTGGTCGCCGTCCCGCGCACCATCGTGGCGATCCTGGAGAACCACCAGCAGGCCGACGGCTCGGTCGTCGTGCCCGAGGCGCTGCGGCCGTACCTCGGCGGACGGACCGTCCTCGAGCCGGTCAAGTAAGCCGGCCCGCCCAGCACCACCTGCGACACTCCCGGGAGACGTACGGCCCATGAGCACCACCAGCCCCAGCCCCGTCTCCCCCGACGGTGGCGACCTGCCCTACCGGCTGGTCGCCACCGACCTCGACGGCACCCTGCTCACCAGCGGGGAGACCGTCTCCGAGCGCACCCGCGCCGCCCTGGCCGCGGCCACCGGCGCGGGCGCGCTGCACATCATCGTCACCGGGCGCTCCGCGGTCTGGGCCCGCCCGGTCTTCGACGAGATCGGCTACACCGGGATAGCGGTCTGCGGCCAGGGCGCCCAGGTGTACGACGCCGGCGCGCACAAGCTGCTCACCTCGCTCACCCTGGACCGGCGGCTCGCCGCGCTCGCGATCGAGAAGATCGAGGCCGAGACCGGCCCGCTGGCCATCGCCGCCAACCAGGACGGCCTCGACGGCCAGGTGCTGGCCGGCCCCGGCTACGAGCTGCTGATCGGCTCCGACCTGCCGGTCGTCCGGGTCGACCGCGGCGGGCTCTACGACTCCCCGCTCAGCAAGCTGTACATCCAGCACCACGCCCTCACCGACGACGCCCTCGCCGAGGCCGCCCGCCGCGCCGCCGGCGACCTGGTCGGCGTGGTGATGGCCGGCGCCGGCGTGGTCGAGCTGCTCCCGCTCGGCCTCTCCAAGGCCACCGGCCTGGCCGTCGCCGCCCGCCGCCTGGGCGTCCGCGCCGCCGACACCATCGCCTTCGGCGACATGCCCAACGACGTCCCGATGTTCGGCTGGGCCGCCCACGGCGTCGCCATGGCCAACGCCCACGAGGAACTCCTCGCCGTCGCCGACACCGTCACCACCAGCAACGACGAGGACGGCGTCGCCGCGGTCCTGGAGCACCTCTACCCGCAGCGCTGACGCCTCCGGCGCGGCCCTTGTGCGCCGTGCCCCGGGCTCGCACACCCCGCAGCCCCACCCGAAACCGGAGAACCGCCGGCAATCGGGCCATCCGCTGCGGCCTTCCGCCCCGCGCAGTTCCCCGCGCCCCTGCTGGGGCGCGGGGAACTGCTGTCTGCGGAGGAGACGCACCCCCGGCGGCGGGTGGGGTGAGGCCGATCGGGGGGTTCAGGGGCTGGTCAGGGGTGGGTTGTAGGATGACCGGGCAAGCGGTTGTAGGATGACCGACGACTGGTTTCGGCGTGTGCGGTGGCAAGGGAGGTCCGGCATGAGCGGCGGTTTGCAGGCGGCCGGGCGGCGTTCCCTGGTCGACACCGCGATCGAGCAGTTGCGGGAGCAGCTGGCGGGTGGGGCGTGGCCGGTGGGGTCGCGGATTCCCACCGAGCACGAGCTGGCCGAGCAGCTGCGCGTCGGGCGGAACACCGTGCGGGAGGCGATCCGGGTGCTGGTGCACGCCGGGATGCTGGTCTCCCGGCAGGGCGAGGGGACGTTCGTCCGCTCCACCAGCGACCCGGCGTCCGTGCTGCGCGGCGTCCAGCGCTCCGGCATCCGGGACGTCCTGGAGGTCCGTGCGGCGCTGGAGACCGAGGGCGCCCGGCTGGCCGCGCTGCGGCACACCCCCGAGGACGTCCGGCGGATGCGCGCCGCCCTGGCCCGTGAGGCCGAGGTGTTCGCGGCGCACCCCGAGCGGGCGAGCCGCGAGGCCACCGTCGAGCACGACCTGGAGTTCCACACCGCCGTCGTCGAGGCCGCGCACAACCCCGCGCTGGCCGAGGTGTACCGCTACTTCGGTGCCTCCGTTCGCGAGGCGATGACCTCCGCCTTCGGCGACCACGACATGCCCGAGGCGGTCGTGGCCACCCACGAGGCGCTGGTCGACGCGATCGAGAGCGGTGACCCGGACCGGGCCGAGGCGGCGTGTCGTGCGCTGCTCGCCGGCCCGACCGCGGCCGTCGAGCAGCTGCTCGCGGCCATCGCGGCCCGGAAGTAGGACGGCGCGAGCCTCCCTTCCGCCGTCCGCTTCCCCCGCACATTCACGAAAGAACAGCACACCCATGGCCGTCACCCGTGCCCAGCAGCCGGTTGTCACCGCTCCTGCCCCGCTCCCCGGCCGCGTCCGGCTGGCCCATCCGCTGCTGCTGCTGACCGGCATCGTGCTGGTCGCGCTGAACATGCGCGCCTGTCTGGCCGCGGTCTCCCCGATGGTCGGCGAGATCCAGCGGACCTTCGGCCTCTCCGCCACCGCGAGCGGTCTGATCACCACCGTCCCGGTGCTGTTCCAGGGCGTCGGCGCCCCGCTCACCCCCCGGCTGACCCGCCGTTTCGGCGCCGAGCGGGTGGTGCTCGGCGCGGTGCTGGTGCTGGGCGCGGGCGTGCTGCTGCGGGTGCTGCCCTCGGTGGCGGCCCTGTACGCGGGCTGCGTGGTGATCGGCGTGGCGATCGCGGTGCTGAACGTGTCGATGCCGGGCCTGGTCAAGCGCGAGTTCCCGGACCGCGCGGCCACCATGACCGGCGTCTACTCGACCACCATGCTGGTCGGCGCCACGCTCGCGGCCGGCACCTCCGTCCCGCTGGAGCACGCGCTCGGCGGCGGCTGGCGGGCCTCGCTCGGCGCCTGGTCGCTGCTCGCGCTGGTCGCGGCGGTGGCCTGGCTGCCGCAGGTGCTGCGCTCCCGCCAGGAGCGGCAGGGGGCGGTGGCCGCGGCCGCCGCGCCGGCCAAGCCGATCGAGGGCATCTGGAAGTCCGCGCTGGCCTGGCAGATCAGCCTCTTCATGGGCATCTCGTCGCTGCTGGTCTACACCCTGGTCGCCTGGATGCCGACGATCCTGGCCGAGCACGGCATGGACCGCGGCCAGGCCGGTCTGGTCTTCGCCTTCTCCAACCTGGTGCAGGTGGCGGGCGCCTTCCTGGTGCCGCTGATGGCCGGCCGGATGACCAGCCAGCGCGCGCTGGCGGTGGTCATGGTCGCCCTGAACGGGCTGGGCATCGCGATGCTGCTGGTCGCGCCGGTCTCCGCCGCGTGGGTGTCGGCGACGATCCTGGGTGTGGCCCAGGGCGGTTCGCTGGGCCTGGGCCTGGCGTTCATCGTGCTGCGCACCGACACCGCGGCCGGTGCCGCCCAGCTGGGCGGGATGTCGCAGGCGATCGGCTACCTGGTCGCGGCGGCCGGCCCGGTCGGCGCGGGTGCGCTGCGCCAGCTGACCGGCGGCTGGGAGACCCCCCTGGTGCTGATGCTGGTGCTGGTCCTGGTGGTCGGCGCGGCCGGCTGGGGCGCGGGCCGCAACCGCACCCTCTGAGCCGAGCGCGCGCCCGTACAACCCCGCACAAGCGGTGAGCCCCGGACACCCTCACGGCGGTTTCCAGGGGTCGTTGCAACATGTGGTCGGTTTGATCAGGCCGCGACGAGTTTATGCAGGCGCTCGGCTGGGGTTTCCCAGCCGAGCGTT